>JADCFR010000146.1 GCA_020249415.1 Roseomonas sp.
CCAGCCCGGGGGGTGAGACGCATTATTCTGTGCATATCGTCTCGGCTCTGTTTGCGGGGCTGTCGCGCGTGGCAAGGTCTCGGTCGGTGCATGAGGCTTTGGCGGGGGAATTTGCCTCTGGGCTGCATGCGCTGGCGCTCCGGCTGCAAAGCCCTGAGGAGGCCAAGGGGTCTTAAAACGGCACGTTCAACCGCGCCCCGGGTGCGGGTTGGCGGATCAGGCGGTCTTCCTGGGCCTGCATGGCAAAGCCCGAACGGCCCAAATGCGGCTGAGCCGGTTCCGGGTGGATAAGGGTGGGGCTGAGGCTCGCGCGTGGCGGCTCATTCAACCCGCGCGGGGCTTCAATATCGCGATTGGGCACCGGGGCGGGCTTGCCGTGCGGTTCCGGGGCGGTGACGATTTTCTCAGCCTGGCGCTGTCGGCGGCGCAGTTCAGGGTTGCGTGGCGGCACGGGCGACGCGGCGGGGCGGGGAGATGAGGGGCGCGTGACGCTTGGCGCCGCGTTTTGTCCCAAGGCCGATCCCGCCCCAAGGGACAGCAACAGCCCAGTCAGCAGCGTGCGACGCCCCAGCATCAGCCAGCCACCGGCAGGCGATGCACGCCGCGCCGGTCTTCCGCCGGATTGAGCGCGGCGGCCGGCAAGGCGCCATGGGCGGAATCCCGCCAGGCCCTGAGCGCCCAATTGACAGGGGGAAAGGCGAGGTCATCCCAGGGAATCTCGGACCAATGAAAGCGGGCGACTTCAAGGCTTTCCGGCCCCGCCGCGAAGCCCGGTTCGGCGAAACGGGCGCGGAAAATCACCTGCACCTGGCCAATGCGGGCGATGGAATAGACCGCAAGCACACCTTCAAGCGTAATCCGCACGCGGGCTTCTTCCCAGGCTTCCCGCGCCGCGCCTTCTTCGGCGGTTTCGCCCAATTCCATGTAGCCGGCGGGGATGGTCCAGAAACCTGAGCGGGGTTCAATGGCGCGGCGGCACATCAGAATGTGATCCCCTTCCGCAATCACGCTACCCACCACGACCTTCGGGTTTTCATAGGCGACATGCCCGCAATCCGGGCACATCAGGCGCGCTCGGTCGTCGCCTTCGGGTATCTGGCGAATGAAGCGGGTCATCGGGTCCGTAACTGCGAATCGTTGGAATCACATATAAGTCGTCTGCGGCAGGAATGCGACAAAAAGTCGTTGAGCGGGGTCAGGCGGCCCGAATGGGCGGCTTCGGTCCTGGCGGAAACCCAGATAAGCGGGCGCGTTTTCATGCTGGAAATCTACCACCCGGTAGGCTACAAATATGTTAGCAACGCAACAGCCAGGCTCGGACTGCGCCGTTTCATTTTGTCTTCATGGACGGCGGTCTAGCTTGTTGACCTTTGGCGGGGATTGGGCTCATGAACGTGACCATGGCGATGATGCTTCGGCGTTTCGGCAACAGCGCGCAGGATCAGGTCTGGTCCCTTTCCGAGGAAGGTGAAGGGCGCGATGGCTTGTGGCTGGCGCCGATTGCCATTGCCGAAATTCCAGCCCCGGCAGTGCTGGCGACCATGCAGCCTGTCGCGGCCATGGTTTCCGCCGATGCGTCTGCAGCGCCTGATGCGATCGCGGTCGAGGAGATCAGCATAGCGCTTGCGAGCAATGATCCGCATTACACATCAGGCATGCTGTGGGGCATGCTGGGCGATTCGGGGCCGATCCGAAACAGCTTTGGCAGCCAGGCCAATGAGGCATGGGCGGAAGGGGCGACAGGGTCGACTTCCAGCGTGGTGGGCGTGATTGATACGGGCATAGATTACACCCACCCCGATCTCTATTTGAATATCTGGCTCAATCAGCGCGAAATTCCGATGACGCTCCGCGCGCACCTTGTTGATATTGATCAGGATGATCTGATTACCTTCCGCGACCTGAACGGTGCGGCGAATGCTTCCTATGTGTTGGATTACAACGGCAATGGCCGGATTGATGCGGGCGATTTGCTGAATGATGCGCGTTGGGAAAACGGCACGGACGAGGATGGAAATGGCTATCGTGACGACCTGATCGGGTGGGATTTCGCCAATGGCGACAATGACCCCTTTGACGATCATGGCCATGGTTCGCATGTCAGCGGCACGATTGGTGCCATGGGCGGCAATGGCATTGGCGTTGCCGGCGTGAATTGGACCATCCAAATGGTGGCGCTGAAGACGCTTTCGGCTGCAGGGTCGGGCTTCACCTCCTCGGCGGTCAGTGCCGTGAATTACAGCACCGATGCCGCCATCCGCGCGCATGACGCCGAAGATTTCATCGCCATGAACGCTTCCTGGGGCGGGGCGGGCTATTCCACGCTATTGCATGAAGCGATCGGGCGCGCCGCGCAGCAGGATATCCTGTTCATTACAGCGGCGGACAATTCAAGCGGGAACAATGATGTACATGCGCGTTTCCCCACCAATTACTCGACCAGCGCGATGGCCGGCTATGATTCGGTGGTGTCGGTGGCATCGCTGACCAGTTGGGGCGCGCTTTCCTCCTTTTCCAATTACGGGGCGACCACGGTTGATATTGCCGCACCGGGATCGAGCATTCTTTCCACCCTGCCGGGTGGGCGTTATGGCACCTATAGCGGCACATCCATGGCGGCACCGCATGTGACAGGTGCGGTAGCGCTTTATGCGGCAGAACATCCTGAAGCGAGTGCCGCCGAAATCCGTGCCGCCTTGTTGGGCAGTGCGACAGCCACGCCGTCGCTTGGCGGCTTGATGGTCACAGGGGGCAGGCTTGATATTGATGCCCTGCTGGATGCGCTACCTAACCCCCCAGCACCGCGCGACGCCATTATTGGCAATAGCTCAACACTCGCCGCGCTTTCGCCGGGCGCGCCGCAAGGTTCCAATATTGATTTTGCCGGCGATCAGGATTGGTTTCGGCTGACGCTGACCGCTGGTTGGCGTTACAGTTTCGCGATGGATGCCGATGCCGGATCTTCGCTTGATCCGCTTTTGCGATTGCTGACCGAGACAGGTCAGCAATTGGCCTTCAATGATGATGGGAGCGGCCTGAACGCGCGGCTATCCTTCAGCATCACGACCAGCGGAACATATTTCCTGAGCGCGCAGGGCGATGGCGCTTCCATCGGTGCCTATAGCCTGACCATGACGGGGGTTGAGGCGGACCGGATCCTGAACGGCTCCAGCGGCAATGACAGTTTGAACGGCGGCGGCGGCAATGACAGCTTGAATGGGCAGGCAGGCAATGATCGGCTGCAGGGCCTTGCTGGCAAGGATACGCTTGCCGGCTTGACCGGCGCCGACTCGCTGGATGGTGGCGCCGGGGATGATTGGCTGATTGGCGGTGCCGGGCGCGATGTCTTGACCGGCGGGACCGGCGCAGATGTGTTTCAATTCACAGCCCTTGGCGATGGTGCCGTTGGGACCAATCGGGATGTCATCACCGATTTTGCGCGCGGGGAAGGGGATCGGATTGACCTGTCCTGGATTGACGCGATTACGCGGTTACCGGGGGATCAGGCCTTTGCCTTCATTGGTGGCGCATCCTTCACCCGCGTTGCGGGCCAACTGCGCTTTGCCGGGGGCGTGCTGCAAGCCGATGTGAATGGGGATGCGCGGGCGGATATGGAAGTCGCGATCTTGGGCACTTCGACACTTTTGGCAACAGATTTCATCCTGTAGCGCCAGGCCCGACCGCCTGGGCGCCCGGCCCGAAGGCACAGCGTGAATAGGCGGGCCGCAGGATCATCGGTGGCTAACCCCGCTGTGAAGGGTTCGCACCTCCGCCTCCCTTTTTACGCTGCAGATATGGTTTGAGGATTGATTGATTTTCTCGACACCGTCCGGGAAAGGTGACTATAAATTAAGGGTTGTATTATATGTTTTGCCTTGACCCGCTGGTTGAGGGTGCTTGGCCGGGCTTTCGGTTGCAAGGGCGTGGCGCAACGAGGATTGCATGGCAGCGGTCCTGTCCTTCGGGCAGGATAGGGCTTGAGAAGAAGGGGGCGTAGCATGCGCTTGAACCAGTTATGAAGCCGACAATGTCGCATAAGCCGACCGCTTCGCCCGTTTATGCCATTTTGAGCGAAATGAAGGGCGCACTCGCCTTGCTTTTCGCGGTTGGCTTCATTGTCAATCTGCTGCAGCTGACCGGTTCGGTTTACATGATGCAGGTCTATGACCGTGTCCTGGCAAGCCAAAGCGAAGCCACGCTTCTTGCGCTGACGCTGATTTCGCTTTTCTTGATTGCAATCTACGGCGTCCTGGAAGGTTGCCGCAGTTTTGCGCTGATTGGGCTTGGGCGGCTGATTGACCGGCGCCTGTCGTCGCGCGTGTTCGAAGCGCTTTTTGTGCAGGGCAGCCTGCGCGGCAGTGATCGGGTCGGCGCGCAGCCGCTGCGTGATTTGGAACAGGTTCGTAATTTCATTTCCACAACGGGGCTGACCACCTCACTCGATGCGCCTTGGATACCGGTATTTCTTCTCATTCTTTACATCGTGCATCCCTGGTTCGCCGCCTTCGGCACTATCGCGGTGCTGATGGTGATTGGCAGCGCCGTCATCCAGGCACTGCTTTCGACCAGGAAATTGGCCGAGGCTTCCAATACCAATGTGCAAGCCTATGCCTTCATGGAAGCCAGTATCCGTAATGCGGAAACGGCAGAAGCCATGGGGATGCGGCAAGGGGTTTGGCAGCGCTGGCAGCAGCGGCATTTGGCCATGCTTAACCAGCAGCAAACCGCGAGCCAGATTGCTGGCAGCTTTTCTGCGGTGATCCGCTTCCTGCAATTGGCTTTGACTGGTGTGCTGACGCTGGGGCTTGGCGCGCTACTGGTGATTGAACAATCCATCACGCCAGGGGCGATGATTGTGGCGACCTTCATCCTGGCGCGTGCCCTGGCGCCTAGCATGCAGGTAGTGGCGCTTTGGCAGCAGGCCATGACAGCACGCGCGGCCCATCGGCGTTTGTGCGAGTTTCTGGCGACCGCGCCTGCGGAAAAACAGGGCATGAAGCTGCCCGTCCCGAAAGGTGCCCTGACGGTGGAAAATCTTGTTCTGGCGGTGCCAGGCACAGATGCCATCGTACTGCGTGGTGTGAGCCTTGCGCTTGAACCCGGTGAGTCACTGGCCGTGATCGGGCCAAGTGCCGCAGGCAAAACTAGCCTGGCGCGGGCGCTGCTTGGCATTTGGCCACCACGTGCCGGTGCGGTGCGGCTGGATGGCGCTGATATCGCGCGCATGCCACGCGATCAGGTGGGGCAACATCTGGGCTATCTGCCGCAGGATGTGGAATTATTCGAAGGGACGGTCGCGGAGAATATCGCGCGGCTTGGCGTTGTTGATTCCGAAAAGGTTGTGGCCGCCGCCAAGGATGCCGGGCTGCATGACCTGATCCTGCATTTGCCGGAAGGCTATGACACGCCGCTTGGCCCTGGGGGGCGCGGGCTTTCGCCTGGCCAGCGCCAGCGCATCGGCCTTGCACGCGCGCTTTATGGCTCACCCAAGCTTGTGGTGCTGGATGAACCCAATTCCAATCTGGATAGTGACGGTGAAGCCGCTTTGGCGGCGGCGCTTGGCAGGCTGCGGGAAGCAGGCATTACCACCGTGATCATCACGCATCGCGCCAATATCCTTGCTGCAGTGGATAAGATCTTGCTGCTGCGCGGCGGGGCGGTGGAAGCCCTTGGCAAGCGCGATGAAATCCTGCCGCGGCTGACACGCCCGGCTCAGCCACCGCGCCCAATCAGCGCGATCGTCAATCAGTAAGGGTGACGGCCATGGAACAGAAGAACACGACGCTTGATGCCGGTGCCGCCGCTTCCAAGGCGCCGATCTGGCGGCCGCTCCGCCTTGCGTTTTTCACGATTTTGTTCGGTGTGGGCGGCGTTTTCGGCTGGGGCGCCTTTGCCATGATTGACAGCGCCGTCGTGGCCCCCGGCACGCTGATGGTGGAAGGCAATCGCCGCAATGTGCAGCATCTGGAGGGCGGCATTGTGGGTGAAGTGCTGGTGCGAAATGGCGCCATAGTCGCCGCCGGCCAGCCGCTCATTCGCCTTGATGATACACGGGTACGCGCGGGGCTGAATGTCGTGCTGGATGAGACCGATCGTGTGCGCGCGCGCATCGCCGTGCTGACCGCAGAACGAGAGGAAGCACCAACCCCGGCTTTTCCGCCAGAATTGATGGCGCGGCAGAGCGAGCCAAAGGTGGCTGATATCATTGCCGTGCAGCGTGATGAATTCATCGCCCGTCGCATCGCGCTGCAAGGGCAGATCGAAATTCTGACCCAACGCGCATTGCAGCTGCAAAAGCAGATTGATGGCTTGAATGTACGTATCGATTCCAATGACCGGCAACTTGCGCTGGTGCGCCAGGAAATCATGGGCGTCGAAGGGCTGGTGCGCATGGGCCTGGAACGCCTGCCGCGCCTGCTTTCCCTGCAGCGCGAAGAGGCCCGGCTGATTGGTGAACGTGGTGAGGCGATCGAGAATGTCGCGCGTACCCAACAGGCGGTGGGCGAAGCGGAAATGCAGCGTGCGCAATTGGTGCGGTCCCGGCAGGAGGAAATCGCCAAGGAATTGCGCGAATTGCAGGGCCGGCTTTTGGAGCTCCGCGAGCGTGAAATCAGCGCCAATGACCAATTGATGCGGCTCACCATTGACGCGCCGGAAGCCGGCATGGTGATGGATTTGCGCTATACCACCCGCGGCGGTGTGATTGCCCCAGGGTCTCAGGTTGCCGCCATCGTGCCGCAGGAAGAAAGGCTGGTGGTGGAAGTGCAGATCACGCCGGTTGATGTGGATACAGTGCGCATTGGCATGCCAGCTTCCATCCGGCTTTCTCATGCGGCGGCGCGTACAACCCCCATCCTGGAAGGCGCGGTTGAGCGGATTTCACCCGACCGCATGACAGATCAACGCACCGGCATGCCGTATTTCGAAGCGCGCATCGCCTTCGCGCCTGAGGAATTGGCGAAGCACGAAGCCTTGCGGTTGCAGCCGGGCATGCATGCGGAAGTGCTGATCCGGCGCGGGGAGCGTTCCTTCGCGTCATACCTGGCGCGGCCCTTGGCTGATCGCTTCGCCAAATCCATCCGGGAGTTCTGATTAGGCAAAGGGGGGTGCGCCGCAAGGTAGCAGCCCTTGGCAATGGTTCCTGGCGCCTGACATGCTAAGGACACATCTTCAGTTCTGAGGGAATATCATGATGCTGCGTCGCTTTCTGGGTGCCTTGGCGCTCTGTCTTTTTGGTCTTTCCACGG
>JADCFR010000147.1 GCA_020249415.1 Roseomonas sp.
AAAGACCGGGATGCGCATGCGTTCGCGCAAGCGGCGTTCCACCTCAAAGCATTCGGGCGCCTTGATGTCTTCAAGGTTGATAGCGCCGAAGGAAGGCTCCAAAGCCGCAATCACCTCGATCAGCTTGTCGGGGTCGCGTTCGTCAATTTCGATATCAATCGAATCAATGCCGGCGAATTTCTGGAACAGTACCGCCTTGCCTTCCATGACGGGCTTGGACGCCAGCGCGCCGATGGCACCCAGCCCCAGCACCGCCGTACCATTGGAAATCACCGCCACCAGATTGCCGCGCGCGGTGTAATCGAAGGCAGCGCTTGGGTCGGCGGCTATGGCCTCACAGGCCGCGGCCACGCCGGGGGAATAGGCAAGGCCAAGGTCGCGTTGGGTTTCCATCCGCTTGGTCGGCGTGATGGAAAGCTTCCCGGGGCGGGGCAGCCGGTGGTAATCCAGCGCGGCTTTGCGGAAATCATCATCCATGAGGGCTTCCTTACCCGGCAACACCCGAAAGGGTGAAATATGGTGCGGCCAAGAAGATTCGAACTTCCACGGGGTTTCCCCCACCAGCACCTCAAGCTGGCGCGTCTACCATTCCGCCATGGCCGCAAACCAGGTAGAAGGCGGGCGCTATAGCCGATGAATGCGCTGCCATCAACGCCCGCCCTTGAATGGGAAACCCTGCCGGGCCTGACCCCCTATGCCGAGACACTCTCGCGCATGGAAAGCCGCGCCGCGGCCATCAGGGCGGGGGCGGCAGGGGAGGCTGTGTGGCTGGTCGAGCACCCGCCAAGCTACACCGCCGGCACGTCTGCCCGTGCGGAGGATTTGCGCGATGCCCGCTTCCCGGTGTTTGAGGCCGGGCGGGGCGGGCAATGGACCTATCACGGGCCGGGCCAGCGCACGGGGTATGTGATGCTGGATCTGCATCGCCCCCATGGCGGCATCCCGGCGCGCGATGTGCGGGCCTTTGTGGCCGGATTGGAAGATTGGCTGATCCGCACATTGGCGCATTTCGGCGTGATTGGCGAAAGGCGCGACGGCCGGGTTGGGATTTGGGTGGCGGATCGCGCGACCGGGCAGGAAGCCAAGATCGGCGCCATCGGGGTGCGCGTCACGCGCTGGGTATCCTGGCATGGCATGGCGTTGAATGTGGCGCCTGATCTGGCGCATTTCGGCGGTATCGTGCCCTGCGAGATCGCAGAACATGGCGTGACCAGCCTGCATGCCTTGGGCATTCCGGCCAGCATGGCGGCGGTGGATCAGGCGCTGCGCACAGCCTGGGGTCAGGTTTTCGGCTGAACCCCTGGCTGCGAATCGTCCGGTTTTCCTTTAAGGCGTCTTCTCCCGGCCAATGGAGCGCCCCGCCATGCCTATCCCCATCGCCTCTGACCATGCCGGCCTGCCGCTCAAACAGGCCTTGAAGGCCGCTTTGGAAGCCGAGGGGCTGGTTTTCGATGATCTCGGCACGCATGGCCCTGAATCGGTGGATTACCCGGATTTCGCCCATGCGGTGTGCGAACGCGTGGCGGGGAGCGAGGGCTTCGGTATTCTGGTCTGCGGCACCGGGATTGGCATGGCGATGGCCGCCAATCGCCACCCCGGCATTCGTGCAGCCGTCTTGCATAACGCGACCGAGGCGCGGCTGACGCGCGCCCATAACAACGCCAATATCGCCTGCCTCGGCGCCCGCACAATGGGGATTGAGGTCGCGCTGGATGCCATTCGCGCCTTTCTGGCCTCACCCTTCGACGGCGGGCGGCATATTGGGCGGGTGGAAAAGCTCGATACAATGCTTGCCAAGCAGGGGGCGGCAGGCGCAAAAACAACGCCATGAAAACCCCCCTCCCTGCCCTGGTCCGTGCGCCGGAAGGCCTCGGCGCCGCCCCGCCCCCCGCTGGCTTCTTCACCGCAAGCCTGGCCGCAGCCGATCCCGAAATTGCCGCGGCCGTGGCGCAGGAATTGGAACGCGAACAGGATGGGATTGAGCTGATCGCGTCTGAAAACATCGTCTCCCGCGCCGTGATGGAAGCGCAGGGGTCGGTGATGACGAACAAGTATGCTGAGGGTTATCCGGGCCGGCGCTATTATGGCGGGTGCGAGGCAGTGGATATCGCCGAAAGGCTCGCCATTGAACGCGCCTGCAAGCTGTTTGATTGCGGCTTTGCCAATGTGCAGCCGCATTCGGGCGCGCAGGCCAATCAGGCGGTGTTCCTGGCGCTATTGCAGCCGGGCGATTGCTTCATGGGGCTTGATCTGGCCGCCGGTGGGCATTTGACGCATGGATCACTCGCGAATCTCTCCGGCAAGTGGTTCAAGCCGGTGCCCTATACGGTGCGGCGCGAAGACCAGCAGATTGATATGGCGGAAGTGGCGCGCATTGCGCGTGAAGCCAAGCCGAAGCTGATCATCGCCGGTGGCAGCGCCTATGCGCGCGTGTGGGATTTCGCGGCCTTCCGCGCCATTGCCGATGAGGTCGGTGCCTATTTCATGGTGGATATGGCGCATTTCGCGGGGCTGGTGGCGGGTGGCGCGCATCCCTCGCCCTTCCCCCATGCGCATGTCGCGACCACCACCACGCATAAGACGCTGCGTGGTCCGCGCGGTGGCATGATTCTGACGAATGACGAAGCGCTCTCGAAGAAGTTCAACAGCGCCGTTTTCCCTGGCTTGCAAGGCGGGCCGCTGATGCATGTGATCGCGGCCAAGGCGGTTGCCTTCGGGGAAGCGCTGCGTCCGGAATTCCGCACCTATTCGCGCCAGATCGTCGCCAATGCCAAGGCGCTGGCAAGTGAATTGCAAGCGCAGGGCTTGGATCTGGTGACGGGTGGCACCGACAATCATTTGTTGCTGGTTGATCTGCGCCCGAAGAAGCTGAC
>JADCFR010000148.1 GCA_020249415.1 Roseomonas sp.
CATGCGGCAGGTGCCAACCGGGTGATAGATGGTCGTGCCATATTGCCGCGCGAAGGCCAGCAATTCGTCATCGCTCTGCACTTCCGGCCCTGGCAGCAATTCCCGCACGCTATAGGGCGTGATGGCAGCCTGTGCGAAAATCTGCCGCACCATGCGGAGCCCGTGCGCAAGCAATTCCTGATCGCTGCGCGCCGAGAGGTAATTCGGCCGGATGGCAGGTTTTTCAAAAGGATCAGGGGATTTTGCCATGACCGTACCGCGGCTATCGGGCTTCACCGGACAGATGGCGCAGGTCATGCCGGGTTCTTTCTCAAGCACGCCAAACTGACCCAGCGCATAGCTCGCCGGCGTGAATAACAATTGCAGATCAGGGCTGGCGAGCCCTTCGCGGGAACGCGCAAAAACCTGCGCCGTGGTCACGCCAAAAGTCAGCGCGCCATTACCGAGTGCAAAAAAGCGCGCCACCTGTTCCACCAGGCGCAAGCCGCGCGCCAATTGATTGGTGCTGATGCTATCCTTCACGCGATGCTGCACGCGCGTGACGTAATGATCCTGCAAATTGGCCCCGACCTGGGGCATATCCTGCACCACCTCAATGCCCAGCGCACGCAAATGCTCGGCCGGACCGATGCCCGAGATTTGCAGTACATGCGGTGAATTCACCGCACCGCCTGACAGGATGACTTCTCGCCTCGCGCGGATTTGCTTGAGTGCGCCGCCCTGACGGAATTCCGCACCGATGCAGCGCTTGCCTTCGAATAGCAACCGCGTCACCTGGGCCTCGGTTTCCACCTGCACCTTGTTATCCGCCTGCGCCAGATAGGTGCGCGCGGTGGAACCGCGCCAACGGCCAATCCGCGTCATTTGCGAATAGCCGACACCTTCCTGTTCAACGCCGTTCAAATCCTGGCGGAAGACATGCCCCGCCTGCTGTGCCGCTTCGATGAAGCGATGCGTCAGCGGCAGAATGGTGCGATAATCTTCCACCTGCAAAGGCCCATCCTGGCCGCGCACGGCAGGATCACCGCCATTGCGATAGGTCTCGCTGCGGCGGAACAGCGGCAGCACTTCCTCATAACTCCAGCCGCGGCAGCCCATTTGCGCCCAAAGATCGAAATCAGCTGGGTTACCGCGCACATAAAGCATGCCGTTGATGGAAGATGTGCCGCCCAAGGTGCGCCCACGCGGCCAGCGGATTTCGCGATTATTGCTGCCGCTATCTGCTTCCGTCGTGTAGCCCCAATTCACCAGCTTCTGATTCTGCATCAGCTTCAGCATGCCGGCGGGGATGTGAATCCAAGGATGGCGATCCTTCGGCCCGGCTTCCAGCAATGTCACGCGCCGCCCGGCTATGCCCAGCCGGCTTGCCACCACGCAGCCGGCAGACCCCGCGCCAATCACCAGGTACTCCGTTTCCATCGCTTTGCCCTCAATCCAGCTTTATCTTTGCATCGCGCACCAGCTTGCCCCAACGATCAAATTCCGCTCGGACAAAACGCGCATAATCTTCCGGACTATCGGCGACGGGCTCCGCACCCAGCGCATCAAAGCGCGCGCGGGTTTCGGGATTGCGCGCGGCGGTGGCGACTGCCTGCTGCAAGCGCGCAATGATGGCGGGCGGTGTGCGCGCTGGCGCCCAAATGCCGTACCAGGTGGAGATTTCGTAGCCAGGCACGCCTGCCTCAGCGATGGTCGGCAAATCCGGAAAAGGCGCGATGCGATTGCGCGTGGTCACACCCAATGCACGCAATCGCCCATCACGGACCGCGCCCGCGCTGGCCGGTACCGAATCGAACATCGCCTGCACCGTACCAGCAATCAGATCCTGCCCAGCCGGGCCGCTACCGCGATAGGGTACATGCACCAAATCCGTGCCTGTCATCAGCTTGAACAATTCGCCGGCCAAATGCGGCGCACCACCTTGTGACGAAGATGCATAAGCAATCCGCCCCGGATTGGCGCGCGCATAGGCGATGAATTCCGCGACACTCCTCACCGGTAGCGCCGGATTCACCACCAACCAAAGCGGCACGGCGGCGATATTCGTCACCGGCGCAAAATCCGCCAGCACATCAATCGGCATATTGGGTGTCAGATGCGGCACAATCACATGGGCCGAGGCATTGACCAAAAACGTACTGCCATCCGGGGCGGCGCGCGCCGCTTGTTCAGACCCGATCAACCCATTGGCGCCGGCGCGATTCTCCACCACGAAGGGCTGACCAAGCGGGCCTTGCACAGCTTGGGCTACGATGCGGCCCATGATGTCGGTCGGCCCACCAGGCGGATAGGGCACAATGAAGCGCACCGGGCGGCTTGGCCATTCCGGCGCCTGCGCTCGTGCGGCAAATGGCAGCAAGGCACCGGCAATCGCGGCGCGGCGTGTGATCTTCATGGCTGGCCCCTTCCCATATCCTGATTTGTCGTCAGGATAGGCATGATTTGGCGCTGGAGGAAACGCGATGAATGAAGCGATGCAGCCCTATAAAGGGCTTCGGGTGCTGGATGCCGGCCAGGGCATTGCGGGACCCTATTGCGGCATGATGCTGGCCGCCTGCGGTGCCGATGTCATCAAGCTGGAACCACCGGAAGGCGATTGGTCGCGCGGGCTTGGCACGGCCAAGGATACGGTTTCGGTCATGACCGTTTGTTTCAATCGCGGCAAGCGTTCCGTGGTGCTGGATTTGAAATCGGAAGAAGGCAAACGCGCTGCCGCAGCCTTGGCGGCGCAGGCGGATGTGCTGATTGAAGCCTTCCGCCCCGGTGTGGCCGCGCGCATCGGCCTTGGGCCGGAAAACGCCAAGCCGGATGCGGTCTGTCTTTCCATTTCCGGCTTTGGGCAAAGCGGGCCTTATGCGGAACGGCCTTGCACGGATTCGGTCGCGCAAGCCTTTTCCGGCTTTGTTAGCCTGAATGAAGGTGCGGATGGCGCGCCACACAAGGCCGGCGCCTTCATCGCTGATATGGCGACGGGGATTTATGCCTTTTCCGCGGTGCAAGTCGCACTCGCCGCGCGTGCGCAGGATAGCACGCCGCGCCAGCGCGTGATTGACATGTCGCTGATGGC
>JADCFR010000149.1 GCA_020249415.1 Roseomonas sp.
ATTGCGCTTTCAGTTTACACACTTGGTGAATTCCAAGTAACGCGGGCGTATGTCCGATCAGATGCTCGTAGTGCCTGTCAAGCATCCAGGGGTAGAAGGCAAAGACTTCGCCAAAGACGGCGCCGTGACGGTGTGGATGCCGTATTTCGAGTGCACGATTTTTCATGATGGCGGAGAGAGCAATAAGATTACGAAAACTTGACAGCGCGCCTATGTCAAAGAACATTTTCGGGGAATCGGCTTTCAATAGGATGAAAGCCGGTTCAAAGCGCACACCGAAACTA
Source organism: Roseomonas sp. (assembly GCA_020249415.1). Taxonomy (GTDB): domain Bacteria; phylum Pseudomonadota; class Alphaproteobacteria; order Acetobacterales; family Acetobacteraceae; genus Neoroseomonas. Next base: position 285 of record JADCFR010000149.1, read on the forward strand.
TCTGAAAACCGTCGAAGAAACTGATCAAATGAAGAGTGCTTGTCTCTAAGCCCTTTTACTCGTGTGTCGTGAGACGGTACGAGAGCAGCGACAGTCGTCTCAATAGCCTCATCCAGCGCCAGGTTGGGAAGCGCGAATACGGGCAGCCACTCATCCACGGAAGCGTTCCTGATGCATTTCATCCTCGTTTATGCGCTCATGCCTACCGGCCCAAACGCAATTTTCTATAGCGCAATAGCCGTGAAATGACTTTGAGCCTCACCCTGACTCACCATTCGATCACTCTCTAGGCCGGCTCCCGATAGACCCCAAGCAATTTAGAACCCCCTTCGCCCGTCAAACTCACCGCGCCTCATAGCCCGGCGGCGGCAAAGCCGTGCCGCGTGGGCCGAAGGCGCTTTGGTTTTCGCTTTTCCCACAAGCCACCAGCGCCAGGGCCAGCAAGATCACAAACCGCAGGGCCATGCCGCGCTCTCCTTAACATGCGCTTCAGGGTTAGCATGAAAACGCGCTCTGCGCTAAAGGCGCCGCCATCCAAGCCCTGAACGGAATGCCCGCCATGACCCAGACCGAACCCAGCATCCAACCCATGATCGGCCTGATCGGCGGTTCCGGGCTTTATGACATGGAAGGGCTGGAAGATCGCCGCTGGGTGAAGGTACGCACCCCTTGGGGTGATCCTTCGGATGAAATCCTGACCGGCCGGCTGCATGGCGTGCCCTGCGCCTTTTTGCCGCGCCATGGCCGCGGCCATCCCACGCCGCCCTCCGCGCTCAATTACCGGGCCAATATTGATGCGCTGAAGCGGATTGGCTGCACGGAAATCATCTCCCTTTCCGCTGTCGGATCGCTGCGGGAAGATTTGCCGCCCGGTCATTTCGTCATTGTGGATCAATTCATTGACCGCAGTTTCGCGCGCGAGAAATCCTTCTTCGGCACGGGATGTGTTGCGCATGTCTCAGTCGCGCATCCGGTCTGCCCGCGCTTGGGTGATGCGTTGGAAGCCGCCGCACGCAAACTGGCGCTGCCGGTCACACGCGGCGGCACATACCTCGTCATGGAAGGCCCGCAATTCAGCACCAAGGCAGAAAGTGAGCTTTACCGCGCCTGGGGCTGCAGCGTGATCGGCATGACGAATATGCCGGAAGCGAAACTCGCCCGCGAAGCCGAGCTTTGCTACGCCACCGTTGCCATGGTGACGGATTTCGATTGCTGGCACCCTGATCATGAGGCGGTGACGGTGGATCAGGTGGTGAAGGTGCTGTTTTCCAACGCCGATAAGGCGCGTGCGCTGGTGCAGCATGTGGTGCCGTCCCTTGGCGTCAGGCGCGGCCCCTGCCCCGCCGGCTGTGATCGCGCCCTCGAACATGCGCTGATTACCGCACCGGAAAAGCGGGACCCGGAACTGCTTGCCATGCTGGATGTGGTGGCGAAGCGCGTTTTGGGGTGAGCGGGGCCGCCCAAAAGGCGGTTTCGGCTGGGTGCCTGCGACGCGTCGCGCGATGAAGGTAAATATTAAAAAACATATGTTTAGCGGCGATTTCGCCACCTTATTATAGCCCAAACCTGCCAATTTGGCGGCAAGCGCCTAATGGTCCGATCGCCGCTGTCGCTTCCCGACAGCGGCGTGAATCGGCCCAGCAAACATACGGCTAGTGGTGCGCGAGGGCTTTTTGGAGCGGGGGATAGGTCAGCATGAATCGCACCACTAGCCCGGCGCCGTTATCGAATTTGCCATTTTTCTTGACTAATTTTGTCATCTGTGAAAGGAAGACTGAGAAGAGGCACTGGTCCATGACCCAAGACTTGCTTGTGCGCCAAAGCGCCATCCGAGATGTGTCTAAAACAGTCGCAGCGAGCGCCGGTCCAGAGCGTGCTGCGGGCTCAGCACCGCCTGAACCCTCGCCAGAGGTCGGGCCCCCGAACCCGCGCCTGCGTGTTGACAGTGATTTGGGCGTTTTAGTCATTGAATTCCGCGACACTACTGGCAAAATTTCGGCCAGTTTTCCATCACACCGGGAGCTAGAGGCTTATCGCGCTGCAGTCCTCTATGGCATTGGATTGCCAAGTGACTTTTCCTCCACCGGCCAATCCGCTCAGGCGCTTCTTAAAACCCGGCCCGGACTGCCCCCCCTGCAGGAGGCGCCGATCCCTCGCGCTGAACGGGTGAGCGTTGTTGATACTGAAGGCCGCGGCGTGGATCGCGTCGCGTAACTCCGCACAGCGTCTTTCGCTATCGTGACCCGTGGCGG
>JADCFR010000015.1 GCA_020249415.1 Roseomonas sp.
CTTCGGCAATGTGATTGAAGGGGCAGGGTAGCCACCCCTGGGGGCCTCGCCCCCGGAACATGGCCGCCGGCCATGATGGCGGGCGGCTTTGGTTCAAAAACCCCTTGACGCCAGCGCCCGCTTGAGTAGGTAAGGGCTTCGAATGCCTGAGGCCCCCTGGCCCCGGGACTGGAGTTTTGAGACATGGCCAAGTCAAACACGATCCTCATTCGCCTCGTCAGCAGCGCGGAGACGGGTTATTTTTACGTGACAAAGAAGAATACGCGGAACATCACCGGGAAGATGGAAAAGAAGAAGTACGACCCGGTGGCGCGCAAGCACGTGGTTTTCCGCGAAGCCAAGATCAAATAGGGCAGTGCGCCCCGTAAGGGCGCCAGCCATCTGAAAGGGGTAGGGGCGGGGTTTCCCGCCCTTTTGCGTTTGGGATGGTTTTCCCGGTAACCCCGCAGCCAAGCCGCAAATGCCTTGGCTGCAGCCGCCGGGGGTCGGTCACACGGGGCGCCAATCCATCTCGCTCGCCGCTTCAACGCAGTTCCGCCCCGAAGCCTTGGCGCGGTACATGGCCGAATCGGCGGCGGCGATCAGCATCTCGGCTTCCGTGGCAAGGCCGGATAGGGCGCTGCCAATACTGACCGTGACCGGTAACTTGGCCTGGCCCAGATCAATCGGCCGATCGGCAATGGCAGCGCGCAGCCTTTCGGCAATGACAGCGGTTTCCTCGGCCCCCGCGCCCGACATCACTACCAGAAACTCCTCCCCGCCATAACGCGCGACAATATCGGAAGCGCGCACATGCTCACGCAGCCTTGCCGCCACCTCGCGCAAGGCAGCATCGCCCGCCGCATGACCGTAATAATCATTGAGCGGCTTGAACCGATCCACATCAATCATCAGCACGCCGCAGGCCGTGCCCGCCCGCAGCAGGGATTCCAGATGGCGATAGACATAACGCCGATTGCGCAAGCCCGTCAGCCCATCGGTGACAGCCAGTTCCAAGGAACGGTCGAATTCGGCCCGCAGGCGTAGCTGATAGCGCCGCCGCCGCACCTGATTGCGCACACGCGCGCGCAATTCCTCCTCATTGATCGGGCGCAGCACGTGATCTGAAGCGCCCAATTCAAAGGCGCGCAGCACCAAATCGCGCTGTTCGTCATCGGCAATCAGCATCAACGGCAAATCGCGCGTTTCGGTTTCCGCCCGCAACCGTGAGGCAAGACGCAGCGGATCCCCCTCCGGCATGGGAAGCGAGGTCAGCACCAGATCATAATGCGCCTGCGGATCGCGCAGTTTTTCCCAGACCAATTTTTCGTCGCGATATTGCTCCAGCGCCATGCCATCGGCAGCAAGCGCCCCGGACAAGGCCGCCGCTTCGGCAGGATGATCGGACAGCAGCAGCACCTTGGCACCCTCAAAATCCTCGGGCGGTGCGCTTGGCGGTTCAAAGCCCAGATCGCGCACGGTCTCGGCGCGCAGCCGCCACGCATCCAGCACCTGCTTCACGCGCAGCAGGGCGCGCAGCCGGGCGAAAAGCGTCGCCTGATCCACCGGCTTGACCAGGAAATCATCCGCCCCGGCATCCAGGCCGCGCACCCGCTCACTCTGATCATTGAGTGAGGTGACCATGACCACCGGAATATGCGCCGTGGCCGGCTGGGCCTTCAGGCGCCGACAGGCTTCGAACCCATCCATCACGGGCATCAGCACATCCAACAGGATAATGTCGGGTGACCAGCGCTGCGCCAGCGTAATGGCCTCGGCGCCCGAAGCGGCGCCCAGAACCTCAAAATACTCATCCTGCAGCCGGGCTTCGAGCAGCTTGCGGTTGGGTAGGCTGTCATCCACCACCAGAACCCGCGCCGTCATGCGAGCCCGCTTCCCCGCATGAAGGTGGCAGGCGCGCTCAACAATGCCATGTCCATTGGCCAAAATGGAAATGGCGATAGGGCACCGGTACGCCGGTAGCGGATCGGGGCTGCATTTCTTCCCATGCGCGACATATGTCCCGAAATAATGCGAAAGGATAGAGTGCCCAATAGGCGGTTTGGTCCCATTCAACTGCTGGCGATGACCGCTTCCCGCCCGTCCTGATGGCGCAGATGGGCGACCAATCGGGCATTCGGGCTTTCGCGGAGCTTCACCGCCTCGGCCAGGCCGCGCGCGGCGATGGCCTGGCGCAGCGCATCCATATCCGGGTGCTGGGCTTCAAGGCCGGTCAGGCGCCAACCGGAATCGGGAATTTGCGCTGCGGCGCGCGCGCCATCCCATTGGATCAGCGGCGGGATCAGATTGCCCATATCCTGGCGCTGCGGCGGAAAGGCCATGCGCCAGGAAAGCGCCCCGCGACGCATGGCGCGCACCTCCCCAGCATGAGAGGCGCCAAGCCGCGCCACCACCGCTTCAATCGCTGGCGTTGCCGCGACATAGGCAATCAACTGCGGCTCCGCTTCCAGCGCCAATTTCAGCGCGGGATCATCCAGATCAAAGGGCCGGGGATGGGCCGGGGTGGCCTGGGCCGGGTCGGGGGCGATGATTTCAATATACTGGTCCGGGCCAAGGCCCAGCAGCATGTTATGCGTACCAACGCCCGGATGCGCCCCACCGGGGATAGGCCGCAGGCCCAAATGGCGTTCCAGCCAGGCTGCGCCGGCTTCCAGCGTTGCGGCCCCAATTACAAGATGATCAATCTCAGCCATATTATCCCCCAAGCCTGCCCCTGTTTCTGGCGCGGCTGATGTTTTCTGCCGCATTGTGTCTCGGCCTTGTAATGCTGCCCATTGAGGCCTGTCACGTATTGACCAGGATCAAGAAAGCAGACCGCTTTGCCTTCGCGCAGCATTTCTCTGGACCAAAACACCGGGGCGCGGCAGGAAGGCGCCATGACGCCGATGGAAATCGCCCTGCAAGAAGCCCGTGCCGCTGCCGCCCGCGGCGAAGTGCCGGTGGGCGCCGTGGTCACCGACCGGTCGGGCCAGGTGCTGGCGCAGGCGGGCAATGAGGTGGAAGCGCGCCATGACCCCTCAGCCCATGCCGAAATGCTGGTCTTGAGGGCAGCGGCGCAGCGCCTGGGCCAGACCAGGCTGGCTGAATGCACCCTGACCGTGACGCTGGAACCCTGCCCGATGTGTGCCCAGGCGGCATCCTTCTTTCGCATCGCGCGGCTGGTGTTCGGCGCCTATGACCCGAAGGGCGGCGGGGTGGATCATGGTGCGCGGGTCTTCGCTGCCCCTTCCTGCCATCATCGCCCGGAAGTGGTGGGCGGCATCCGAGAAGGCGAAGCGGCTGCCCTGCTGCGCAGCTTTTTTGAGGCCAGGCGTTGACGCCCCGCACGCGCCGCCACAGAAATGCGCGCCCCCATGGTCCGGGGCGGGAAAAAGTCGCATGCGCCTGTTAAAGGGGTCTGAGCTGCTGCAAGGCTCGGATCATGAATTCATCCTGACGCTCTATCGGCAAATCCTGAACCGGGGTCCGGATGAACGGGGCTATCGCCATTTCCGTGACGTGCTGGAAGCCGACCCCGGCGCGAGGCGGCGCATTGCGGAAGATATGGTGGCGAGTCCCGAAGCCTTGCGCCTGGGGGAGGAGGTGCTGATCCTTTGGAACCAGGGCGCCTCTCATGGCAGGGCGGTGGAGGCGCTTTCGGCCGAAGCGCTGCTCGCGCTGTTCCGGCAAAAATTTGAAAAGCTGGATCGCCCTGGCCGCGCGCGCCTGGCGCCCATGCTGCGGGAATGCTTGGCGCTCGCCCGCAAGCGGCGGCGCTGGTGGCCCTTCTGAAGGCGCGCGCATAATTCTGCCCTGAAACAGGCGGAAAGGATTATTGATGGCTCAAGCCTTGGCATCCGGGCCTTTGGGGTTCAGTTTCGGCCGTGATATTTCGAAAGGGTCCCGTGCCTGATGAACGAACCTCGCCCGATTCAATTGTTTGACGTGCTGGCGCAGCAAAAGCTGATCCGGCCAGAGCTTGATCGGCGCATTGCCGCGGTGCTCGATTCGGGCCGCTTCATCATGGGCCCCGAAGTCGCGGAGCTTGAAGCCGGCCTGGCTGCCTTTGCCGGCGCGGCGCATTGCGTGGGCGTCTCATCGGGGACAGATGCGCTGCAAATCGCCATGATGGCGGAGGGGATCGGGCGCGGCGATGCGGTGTTCCTGCCCGCCTTCACCTATACCGCGACGGCTGAGGTGCCTTTGGTGCTGGGCGCCACGCCGGTTTTCGTGGATGTCGAGAAATACAGCTATAACATGGACATCGCGGATCTTGAGCGGCGGATTGAGGAAGTAAAGCGCCGTGGCTGGCTGCGCCCCCGTGCCGTGGTGGGGGTTGATCTGTTCGGCCTGCCGGCAGATTGGCCGGCGATTGAAGCGATTTGTGCGCGCGAGGATATGTTCGCGCTGGATGATGCCGCGCAGGCTTTTGGCGCCAGCATCAATGGCAAGAAGCTGGGGCGTTGGGCGCATGCCACAGCGCTATCCTTCTACCCCACCAAGACGCTTGGCGCCTATGGCGATGCCGGAGCCTTGATCACGGATGATCCGGCGCGGGCGGAATTGTATCGCAGCCTGCGCACCCATGGCGAAGGCAAGACCCGCTATGAGGTGGAGCGCACCGGCATGAATGGCCGGATTGATACGATCCAGGCGACCATCCTGGCCGCCAAACTACCTCTGCTCGCGGGCGAACTCGCCATGCGTGCGAAGATCGCGGCTGTCTATAACGCGGCGTTTGGCGCCAGGGTTGGCATTCAGGCGGCACCGGCCGAGGCGGTGAATGCCTGGGGGCTTTACACCATTCGCCTGCGTGACAGTGACCAGCGGAGCAAGGTCCAGGCAGCGCTGACCGCGCAACGCATCGGCAGTGGCATTTATTACCCGAAACCCCTGCATCGCCAGCCCGCCTATGCCGCGCATCACGCGGTGGCTTTCGCTGGGGAAGCGCCGCCGCTTGCCATCAGTGAAAGGCTGGCGGGACAGGTGCTGTCACTGCCGATGCATGCCTATATGAGCGAGGAAGATGCCGCGCGTGTCGCTGAGGTGGTGCTGAAGAACTTGTAATTCGTCCCAGGCTTGGGCAGCATGAGGGCGCTCGGCAAAGGGGCGCATCATGCTTCGTCGCAGGCTTTTGGCCGCCACTGGCGGCGCCGTTCTCGCAGCCAGTACCAGGGCGCGCGCGGAAGAACCCGTGGATGTCGCGCTTGTC
>JADCFR010000150.1 GCA_020249415.1 Roseomonas sp.
ATCGCGCAAGCCGCCTGGCCTGGCATGTGGAATTCCATCAATTTGCGGGAGTTCTTTGGTGTGCAAGGGCTTTTCACCGTGCCCACCTGGCCCTTTCGTGGCCTGATCGTGCTGGGTGGTGTGGCAGGCGGGATCGCCTATCTGGCGGTATTTGTTGCGGAACTGCGCGGGATGCTGACGCGCCATGGATGATACCAGCCTTGGCTTCGCGCTGATCGGGTTGATGGTGACGCTGATCGTCATCGGCCTGCCCATTGGCATTACGCTGATTTCAACCGGCGCGATTGGCGTTTGGCTGATCCGCGAAAATCCTGATTTGGCCTTTCGCTTCACGGCCTTGGCGACCTATTCCGGCATTCAGGATTACCTGTTTGCGACCATACCACTTTTCGTCCTGATGGGGCTCTTGGTCAGCATTTCTGATGTCGGCAAGGATACGTTTGATGTCGCGCAGAACCTACTGAAACGCGTGAAAGGCGGGCTTGGCATCGCGACCGTTGGCGCCAATGCGGTTTTCGCGGCAGTGACGGGGGTTTCCATTGCCTCAGCGGCGGTTTTCACCAAGGTCGCAGTGCCCGAGATGGTGCGCCACGGCTATTCCATGCGCTTCGCCGCCGGCACCGTTGCGGGCAGCAGCATTCTTGGCATGCTGATACCGCCATCGCTGCTCATGATTGTCTATGGCGTGCTGGCCGAGGTTTCCATCGGCGCCATGTTCATCGCGGGCGCCATTCCCGGCATTATCATCGCAATCGCTTTCACCATCATGATCTGGTGCTATGCGCGTTTCGCGCCGCAGCGCATCATGGGGGCAGCCTCAGCCAAGGAAATCACCGATGACAAGCCGATGGGGCCGGCCGAGATGCTCGGCAAATCAGTACCCATCCTGTCGCTTGTGGTGCTGATCCTGGGCGGGCTCTACACGGGTTTCTTCACGCCAACTGAAGCAGGTGCCGTGGGTGCGGCCGGCGCCCTGTTGATTGCGCTGGTACGCCGGCGCCTGACGCTCGCGAAATTCTGGCGCGTGCTGCGTGAAACCGGCCTGGTTTCGGCCGCTATCCTGTTTCTCCTGATCTCAGCGGGGCTTTATTCGCGCATGCTGTCCATGGCCGGCGTGCCCAACGCCATTGGCGATTTCGTGGAGCATTTGGGCCTTGGGCCTTATGGGTTCCTGTTCGCCTTTGTCATTGTGATCCTGTTGATGGGGATGATTCTGGACAGCACCTCCATCCTGTTGATCATGGTGCCGATTGGCGCGCCGATTGCGACTGCCATGGGCTTTGACCTGATCCATTTCGGCATTGTCACCATCATCGCGGTGGAAATGGGCCTGCTGACGCCGCCCTTTGGCATTTCGGTCTTTACCGTGAAAGCAACACTCGCGGACCCGAAGGTGAGCATTGAATCCATCTTCGCCGGCGCGCTGCCTTTTGTGGCGGTGATGGGCCTCGCGCTGATCCTGATTGCCTGTTTTCCCGTGCTATCAACGGCTTTGGTGCGCTGACAGCAAGGCAAGATCACTTCCCGTCAGCCATTGCGCTTCAACGCAAAATCATAGCTCAGCTTGCGCCAAGTGCTGTCCAAGACACGCCCATCAGGACCCTGACCCGGCGGATGCTGTACAAATTCGGCGATCAATTCCTGCTTCACACCGAAAACCGCATCACTATCCAAATAGGGGTCACCCGCGACAAAAACATGCGTCACCAGGGTTTCGTGCCCGGCTGCGGCGATCATGAAATGCACATGGGCCGGGCGCATCGGATGGCGCCCCGTGGCGCGGAGCAAATCGCCAACTGGCCCATCATCCGGCACAGGGTAGGAAGTAGGTGTGAGGGTCCAGAAATGAAAGCGCCCTTCAGCATCGGTGCGAAACCGCGCGCGCAGATTGGCATCCGGCTGATCGGGGCGCTGCACATCGTAATAGCCATCCTCATCCGAATGCCAGATATCCACGATGGCGCCGGCAATAGGCCCACCACCCGCCGAGGTGACGCGCCCTGAAACATGCAGCGGTTCGCCCTTCATGGCGCGCGCCACCTCGGCCCCCAGCGGCAATTCAGGTGCGCCTTCCACGTAAAACGGGCCAAGCACCGTGGTGGGTGTGGCGCCTTCCGGCAGCCGGTGATTGATCGCATCCACCAGCATGGAAACGCCAAGCGTATCGGATAGCAGAATGAATTCCTGCCGCTTGCCATCGCACATATGGCCGATGCTGGTCAGGAAATTGATCGCAATCTGCCATTCCTCAAAGCTTGGCTCCACATCGCGCACAAAGGCGTGCAGATGGCGCACCAGGCTTTGCGCTACCTGCCTAAGGCGTGGATCTTCAGCGCCGGCCAAGCGTTGCAGGACCGCATCGGTGATGGAGTGTTCATCGAAATCGCGCATTGCGGGGGTCCTTCACAGGGCAAGGCATGGATGGCGCAGGCTGATCCTGGGCGGTCAGGCTATACAAGCCGGCCAGGGCAGCGCCAATATCCCAGGGCCTTACGGCTCGGCGAATAGGGCAGGGGCCTCACCCCAAAAATGGAAGCGCGCCGCGTGGCGGCTCAGGCTGGTAAACTCACGCCAGGCCCAAGGCCCAAAGCAGCACGCCCTTTTGCGCGTGCAGGCGGTTTTCGGCCTCATCAAACACCACGCTTTGCGGGCCATCCATCACCTCGTCAGTGATTTCCTCGCCGCGATGCGCGGGCAGGCAATGCATGACAATGGCATCCGCCGCGGCGTGTTTCAGAAGCGCAGCGTTAAGCTGATAGGGCGCCAAAAGATTATGCCGGCTTTCGGCGCGCCCATCACGCTCATCAGCCATGGAAACCCAGGTATCCGTCACCACGCAACGCGCATCACGCATGGCGGCGATGGGGTCATGGGTCAGTTCCACCTTGGCCCCTTGCGCGCGCGCCCAGGCAATCAACTCAGCCGGCGGGGCCAATTCCGGCGGGGTGGCGAGGCGCAGCGTAAAGCCAAAGCGCGCTGCCGCCTGGATGAAGGATTGCGCGACATTGTTGCCGTCGCCCGTCCAGGCCACCACCTGCCCGGCAATCGGGCCGCGATGTTCCTCAAAGGTCATGACATCGGCCATCAATTGGCAGGGATGCGATACATCCGTGAGGCCATTGATCACCGGCACCGTCGCGTGCTGCGCCAATTCACGGATCTTCTGCACATTATCGGTGCGCAGCATGATCGCATCCACATAGCGCGACAACACTTTGGCGGTATCAGCGGGTGTCTCACCACGCCCAAGCTGCATATCCTTCGATGACAGCACCACAACATCGCCGCCCAATTGGCGGATGCCGACTTCAAAGGAAACGCGCGTTCGGGTGGAGGGTTTTTCGAAGATCAGGGCAATGGATTTGCCGGCAAGCGGCTTGCCCGCAAGCTCACCCCGCTTGGCGCGCCCGGCAAGGTCCAGCATGCGGCGCAGCACCGCCGGTTCAAGATCCATCAATTCCAGAAAGTGGCGGGGCGGCGCATCGCCGCCCCTCACTGATTTCAACATGGCACTCATTGCGCCGCGGCTTGGGCACCGGCTGGCGTCAGGCGCAGGCAGGCGCGATCGAGCAGCGCCACCGCCTCATCCGCATCCGCTTCCGTGATGATCAAGGGCGGCGCCAGGCGGAGCACATTCATGCCTGCCGCAACCGTCAGCAAGCCTTCGGCCACGGCGGCATTCTGCATTTCGCCATTATTCACCTCGGGTCGCAGCTTCAGGCCAAGCAACAGGCCAGCGCCACGCACATCTTCAATCACTGTTGGATGCTTGGCGGCGAGCGCCAGCAGGGCGCGCCACAAATGCCGCGCCACCTGATCCACACGCTCCAGGAAGCCTGGGGCGGAGACCACATCCATCACCGCATTGCCGGCAGCGCAAGCAAGCGGCCCGCCGCCATAGGTGGAGCCATGCGTGCCGGGCTTCAAATGCTTCGCCACATGTTCCTTGGCGAAAATGCCACCCAGCGGGAAGCCGCCACCAATACCCTTGGCGGAGGACATCACATCAGGCTCGATCCCGGCCCATTGATGCGCCCACATCTTGCCGGAACGGCCCATGCCGGTTTGCACCTCGTCCAGCGCCAGCAGCAGGCCGTATTCATCACACATGGCGCGCAATTCGCGCAGGAAACGGAGCGGCGCTGGGCGCACGCCGCCTTCACCCTGCACGGGTTCAATCAAAACGCCGGCGGTATTGGGGCCAATCGCGTCACGCACCGCATTCATATTGTCGAAGGGCACATGGTCGAAGCCTTCAACCGGCGGGCCAAAACCGGCCAGATATTTCTCATTACCCGTGGCGGCCAAAGCAGCCATGGTGCGGCCATGGAAGGCGCCATCAAAGCAGATCAGCCGGTAGCGTTCCGGATGGCCGCTTTCCGCATGGTATTTGCGGACAGCCTTGATCATGCCCTCATTGGCTTCCGCACCGGAATTGCAGAAAAACACGCTATCGGCAAAGGAGTTTTCCACATGCCGCCGGGCCAGCGTTTCCGCCTGCGGAATGCGATAGAGGTTGGAGGCATGAATGATCTTGCCCGCCTGTTCCGCAATCACCCGCGTCAGGTGCTGATGGCCATGACCGAGTGAGGAAGTCGCAATGCCCGCGCCGAAATCCAGGAAACGTCGGCCATCTTCCGTCCAAAGTCGCGCGCCTTCGCCCCGCTCAAAGGCAAGATCGGCACGGTTATAGGTCGGCATCAGGGCGGGAATCACGTTTCCAGTCTCCGCAAGCAACCGGCCCGGGCAGAGGCGACCATCGCCCCACCAAGGACCGGAAAGCGGAAATCTGCCGGAAAAGCGCGCAAGATGAAAGGGGCGCGCTGATTTATTCGCCGATATTCATCAAAGCGCCCCGCACACGCGCGGCCTGGAATTGCGCCATGAACAGCCAGGCAGCCAAGCCAAGCCAGATGAGATCAAGCCCGAAAGCAAAGGCCAATTGGTCCCAGGCAAAGCGCCCTTCCAACAAGCCGGCGCGCATGCCTTCAAACACATGCGTCGCCGGAATGGCGAGCGAGATCGGCTGCAACCAGGCGGGCAGCACCGAGACCGGGTAAA
>JADCFR010000151.1 GCA_020249415.1 Roseomonas sp.
GGTTCACGCGGGAAGATCACCTCATTGAGTCCCATTTCCTCGGCGACTTCAGTCGCGTGCAGCCCGCCCGCACCGCCGAAGGAAAGCAGCGCAAAGTCACGCGGATCGAGCCCTTTTTCAAAGAGTGAAAGTCGCACTGCGGCGCCGAGATTGGCGTTCGTCACTGTCAGCATGCCCGCGGCGGCCCTCTCAAGCGAAAGGTTCAGTGGTGCGGCGATGCGGGTTTCAATGGCGCTGCGCGTTGCCGGCATATCAAGCTTGATCGCGCCGCCGAGAAAGAATTCGGGATCAAGCCTGCCAAGCGCGAGATTCGCGTCCGTGACCGTGGGTTCCGTCCCGCCCCGGCCATAGGCGACCGGCCCGGGACGCGCGCCGGCGCTGCGCGGACCAACAGTGAGCCGCCCGGCGGCATCAACGGAACCGATGGAACCACCGCCCGCGCCGATAGTGCGCATTTCAACCATGGGCAGGCGCACCGGCAGGCGATCAATCTCGCCCTGCGTGATCACGGCAACGCGCCCGGATTGCACCACCGAAACATCATAGGATGTGCCGCCCATATCCACGGCAACCAGGTTGGGACGCGACAGCATCTCCGAAATACGTCCCGCCGCCAGTGCGCCGCCCGAGGGGCCAGAAAGCAAAAGCCGCGCAGGCTGTTCCGCTGCAACGCGCAGGCTGCAGACGCCGCCATTGGACTGGACAAGGAACACTAATGGCGAAAATCCGTCCTCTCCCAACCGTTTTTCAAGCCGCTCTAGATAGGCTTTCACAACAGGCATGAGAAGTGCGTTCAGTACAGTCGTTGAACACCGCTCATACTCCCGAATTTCTGGCGAAATATCCGACGAAAGTGAAATCGGCAGATCGGGACGCGCGGCCTGGATCAACCTAGCCAAACGCCGTTCATGCGCTGGATTGGCATAGGCGTGCAGCAGGGAAATCGCGATGGTTTCAGCGCCCAAAGCCTGAATCTGTTGAAGCAGCGCTGGCAGTTGCGCTGCATTCATCGGCGTTTCTGCACTGCCATCGGCGCGCAGACGTTCCTGCACTCCAAGCCGCCGGTCGCGCGGAATCAAAGTTGGGAAGGGGTCCTGCGAAAGGCCGTAAACATCACGCCGCACATGGCGATTGATTTCCAGCACATCCTCAAAACCTGCAGTCGTTAGCAGCACGCCGCGGGCGAGCTTTCTTTCCAGTACTGCATTGGTGGCGATGGTGGTGCCATGCAGCAAAAGCCCGACATCCGCCAAGGCAAAACCAAAGCGCTCTGCGGCTTCCTTCACGCCTGACAGCAGGCCAATGGAAGGGTCTTCCGGTGTTGTCGCCGTTTTCCATGCCTGCGCGATACCAACCCGAGCATCGAGAATCTGCAGATCAGTAAAGGTACCGCCGATATCAACGGCGATGCGGATGGGGCGCGTAGATGTTTCGGTGCTCAAGGTCAGGGTCCGTTGAGAGAAGGTCAGCTCATGACGCTTGGTAGCCACAGCGCCAGGCCAGGGAATACCATCAAAAGCGCCACGGCAAGGAGATACATGGCAAGGAATGGCATGACGCCGGCGAAAACATCCGTGATGGGCCCGGGGCGTTTTCGCATGCCTTGCAGCACATACATCACCGTGCCATCGGGTGGGCTGATTTGCGCGATTTCCACAAGCATGGTGACAATCACGCCGAACCAGATCGGGTCATAGCCGAGCGCGGTAACGATGGGGAACACCACGGGCACTGTTGTGATGATCATGGAAAAACCTTCCATGAAGGTTCCAAGCGCCACGTAAAGGGCGATGATGCAGAGCATGATGGCCCAGGGTGGAATGGGCAGGCCAGAGATCATGCCCGCGAGCGCCTGCGGCACATTGATCAATGTCAGGATGTAATTCAGCAAATAGGCGCCGAACAGGATCAGACCAAGCAGCGCAGTATTGCGCGCGGTTGCCTCGGCTGAGGCATTCAGCATGCGGAGCGTCAGCTTGCCTTCAAGTGCTGCAAAAATCGCCGCACCAACAACACCAAGTGCGGCCGCTTCTGTGGGCGTGGCAAAACCGCCATAGATCGAACCCAGTACCAATAGGATGAGAAGGAGCGTCGGCACGAGATCAAGCAATGCGCGCAGCTTGATGGCGAGCGGCAGCTTGGCCGGCTTTTCCATTGGGTGCTTCAAGCCATGGGCGAGAATCACCAGAATGAAGAGCCCGGTGACGAGCAGCGATGGAATGACCGCCGCGATGTAAAGCGCGCCGACCGAGGTTTCCGTAATCAGCCCATAGATGATGAAGGTGATGCCAGGTGGAATCAGATTACCGAGCGCACCGCCCGCCGCGAGCGAGCCCAACACCATGCGCTGGCTGTATTTCGTATCCTGGAAATAGGGCAGCGCCACCGAACCCATGGTCGCGGCAGTCGCAACCGAACTGCCCGAGATGGCCGAAAACACCGCGCAGGAAACGATATTGGTATGCAGCAACCCGCCAGGCATGCGGTTCAGCCAGACATTCAGCGCGCGATAGAGCCTATCAGACAGTCCGGCACGCAGCAGGATTTCGCCCATCAGCAGAAACAATGGCACCGCAACCAGGACAAAATTTGAAGACGGCGCCCAAAGCGTTTGCCCCATGAAGGCCCACCAGGGGCGATCAGAGAATAGGAAACCGATCAAAACACCAAGAATGCCCAAGACAGCCGCGATATAAACGCCTGAGCCAAAGAACAGCACGAAGATACCGACCAGCATCATGATTTCGGCGATCGGCAGCGCTTGCGCGCCGCTGGCGGCAGCAAAGATCGTGACCGCCAATAGGCCAAGCAGAAAGACAATTGCGATCATGGCTTGGGCCCTGGCCCTTCATGCGCCATGGCGACTGCTTCCAGGGCTTCCTCAGTTTCATCCTGCAAGGTGCGGGAACCAAGCAGGCTATCCAAAGCCTCAGGCTCTCCGGCTAGCATCGAAAGGCTCGCTTCCAGCATCAGAACCAGCGCCATGATGGCGAAGCTGATGATGCCAAAGGCCCAAATGCCTTGCGGCCAGATCATTTCAATGCGCAGGGCGGAATTGTCATGCGCATTGAACAGCGCGCTTTCATCCACCAGTTCGAGCGCGGCCCAGGCGAAGAAAATCCCAAGCCCCAGAAGCAGCGTGAGGGAGAAAAGATGCAGCCAGGCACGCAGACCAAGCGGCAGGCGCATCATGAAGACATCCACGCGAATATGCGCGCGCCGCGCAAGCGTATGCGCCAAGGCCCAGGCGATGCCGCCCGCCAGCATATAGCCGGTGACTTCGACCGTGGCCTTGGAGGAAAAACCAAAGAAGCTCCGCGCCACGATATCAAAGGTAATGAAACAGGCGCAGAGAATATAGTTCCAGCCGGCAATATGTGCCATCACGGCAGCAACCGCGGCGACCCAGATCCTGATCCGCCGCGCAAAATACAGCCATGCTGGGGCCGTGCTGGCGCCGTTGCTCATCCGCCGAAGCGCACACCGCTGATCGGCGCGATCACGTCATTATAGACCTCACCACACCGCGCCCCGCAGCGGCGTACCCAACCAGGCAATACGGTGGTGCGGAAAATCTCCTTTGCTTGTGCCTTATCTGCGGCAGAGGCCGTCACTTCCGTCATGGGGCGCGCGGCGAGGTTATGGATGCTGCACCCGGCAGCGCGACCAATATTGCAATCAATGCCATCGCGCGTAGCGGCAAGGCCGAGCGCCCATTGCTGATTGCTTACTTCCTTCATGGTGGCTTCCATAAAATCGCGCACCGCAGGTTCCAGACGGTTCCACCAATTCAAATTCACCAGATAGCCGGCAACTGCCCAGGAAACTGGCAGGTCAGAGATATGTGTGGAAACTTCCGGCCAGCGCGCTGCGGCACCTGAACCGGAACCCGTGATGGCGCAATCCACCACGCCGCGTTCCAAGGCGGAGTAAACTTCCGGGAAGCCAATGCTGACGGGCTGCGCGCCAAGGGTCGTGAAGAAATCCACGAGCGAATTGCCGAAGGTACGGATGCGCCGGCCCCGCAAATCATTCAGGCTGGTGAAGGTAGCTCGGCAAAACACGACCTGCGCGGGAAAGGGATACATGGCGACAAGCCGCGCGCCGAAGCGTTCCAGATCCCGATTGGCAACAGGCAGAACGGCTTCGGCAATGCGGCGCGCGTCATTAATGTCAGGTGCCAGACCCGCAAGGTCTATACCATCCAAAATAGGAACATCGCCCGAAAGTGTCGTGAGCGTGCCGGCGCCGATTTCAACCTGGCCAGAACGCACCAATCGGACAATTTCATTGCCCGCGAGATTGCGTTCCGCATGGGTTGAAAGCTGCACCTGGACACGGCCATTGCTGCGCGCTGCCGTGCCGTCGCGGAGCACCGGGATATCCACGCGGGTATATTGTGGCTGGGTCGGTAATGGCTGTGTCACCGCCGAAATACGGATCGGCGCGCCTGCGGGCAGTGTCGGCAATTGCGCCGCAGCCGAGAAGACGATGCCGGACGCCATTGCGACGCCGGCCAGGAGTTGTTTCAGCATCATGAAGTCCTCCGAGGTTTGATCATTGATCCCAGTTCACCATGCCCATGTCACGACGTCGAGGGCTTTCCATCACCTCGCCGGATGCACCGCCATCCAATGCCGGGCGATATCCACGCGGCGCGTGATCCAGACATCGCGCTTTGCTGCCATGTAATCCAGCAGCTTTTGCAGCGCGACCGCGCGCGCCGGGTGGCCAATCAGGCGCATATGCAGTCCAACCGACATCATCTTGGGTTGCCCCTTGCGGCCTTCTTCATAGAGCATGTCGAAAGCATCGCGGATATAGGAAAACCATTGATCGGAGGTGCCCATCCAGCCGGCAAATTTGCCGTCATTATTCGTGAGCGAATAGGGCACGATCAGATGCGGCTTGTCATTCACGCGTGTCCAGATCGGCAATTCATCGCCGTAATAATCGCTGTCGTATAGAAAGCCACCTTCTTCCACGACCAATCGGCGCGTATTCACGGAAGGTCCATAGCGACAATACCAGCCATCCGGCCGATGCCCAACAGTCTTTTGCTGGCTGTCAATCGCCTTGCGGATGTGGTCGCGTTCCTCTTCCTCTGACAGCTCAAAATGCTTGACCCAACGCCAACCATGGGAACAGACATCATAGCCCGCGGCCTTGATGGCGGCGGCGGCTTCCGGGTTGCGTTCCAACGCCAGCGCGCAACCAAAAATCGTCACCTGCAGGTTGCGTTCCTGAAACAGCCGATGCAGGCGCCAAAAACCAACGCGGCTGCCATATTCAAACATGCCCTCAGCCGCCAGATCGCGGCCGGATTTCACCTGATTGAGCCCATGCGCTTCGGTCAGGCCATTTTCCGTGACGCCATCGCCAAGTTCGAATGAAGGCTCACTCCCTTCCTCATAATTGATCACAAAATTCACGGCGAGCTTCGCGCCGCCTGGCCATTGTGGATCGGGCGGATTGGCGCCGTAGCCGATGAAATCTCGCGTGACTTGATAGGTCATGGCATCAAATCCTTTCAGGAGAGGGTAGCGTCTTGAAGCGCGCGCCAAATCTTCTCGGGCGTTGCGGGCATATCGGGCGCCGTTGCACCGCGCAGCGCCAGCGCATCCGCAATGGCGTTCATCACCGTTTGCGGTGCCGCGATAGCGCCCGCCTGGCCAGAGCCCTTCACGCCGAGTGGATTGGATTTCGTTGGCGTGCCCTCAAGTATCACCTCAATCGCCGGAACATCATCTGCGCGCGGCAGCGCGTAGTCCATCAGGGAACCGGTCAGCAATTGGCCTGACTCGCGGTCATAAATGATGTCTTCCAGCATGGCCTGACCAATGCCCTGCACCAGCCCGCCCTGGACCTGCCCTTGCGTCAAGCGTGGATTTATCAGGCGGCCGTAATCATCCACCGCGACATAGCGTGTCACCCGCGCATGCCCGGTTTCCGGGTCAATCTCAATTTCCGCGGCCTGGCTGCCATTGGGGAAGGTCACAAGGTCCGAGGTATTGTGACTGGATGCGGTAAGCCCTGGCACCATGCCTTCGGGAAGGCTTGTGGAATCTTCCGCTGCACGTGCGATTTCTGCCAAGGTGATGAAGCGCTCATCATCCGGCAGGGCGAAGCGCCCATCTGCGAAAATAAGCGCAGCCGGATCGGCTTGCAGCAAATGCGCGGCAATCAGGCGCGCCTTTTCCATGAGCGCATCAAGTGCGAGCACCAATGCACCACCGCCCAAATGCAGTGAACGCGCGCCGCCATGGCCATTGCCATTGGGCAGCAATTCCGTATCGGCTTGTTGCACTTGCACCTCGGTGGGGGTAAGCCCAAGCCGATCCGCCACTATCTGCGCAAAGCTGGTTTCATGGCCTTGCCCGTTGCTTTGCGTGCCAATCGCCGCGCGGGCCTGTCCGGATGCATCCACGCTGACCGAAGCCCATTCGCCTGGCGCACCGCGCGCGGTTTCCAGAAAACAGCCAAGGCCGCGACCGAGCAGCATGCCACGCTGCGCTGCCTCCGTGCGCCGCGCTGCAAAGCCCGCCGCATCGGAAACCTTGTCCAGGACTGCAAGATTAGCGGCAAATCGCCCGCCATCCACGGCCATGCCCATGGCGGTACGATGCGGCGCATCGGGCAGCATATTCATTGCGCGTAGCGCCCCGGCATCGCGCCCCAGCAGGCGCGCGGCGGCATCCACCAGCCTTTCGATGATGTAATTCGCCTCTGGCTTGCCGGCACCGCGATAGGCATCCACCGGCAGGCTATTGGTGAAGGCGCCGCGGACTTCCAGATGCATGGCGGGAATGGCGTAAACGCCGCCCATGGCGGTGGAGAAAGCATTGGTTGGGCAATGTGGACCAACCGCGGAAAGATAGGCGCCCATATCGGCGATGCTGCTGATCTCCAAGCCCAGAAAGCGGCCAGCCTTATCCAGCGCTAGCCGCGCCTTCGCGCGCAAATCGCGGCCATGCACCGCTGCCGCGAATTCTTCGCTCGGTTCCGCCTGCCAGGCGATGGCGCGGCCAAGCCGCCGCGCGGCCCAAAGCGCCAGCACATATTCCGGGAACAGGAAATTCTTGGCGCCAAAGCCGCCGCCCACATCGGGGCAGACAAGATGAAAGGCATCTTCGGGCAGGCGAAACACAGTCGCGAGTTGCCGGCGAATGCCATGCACGCCCATGCCGGTGAAGATCAGCTCAAAGCGTCCAGCATCGAAACGCGCCAGCGCCGCGCGGGGTTCAATCGGCACGGCATGAACGCGGTTATTGAACAGCTCAAGGCTGACAATATGATCCGCCTGCGCAAAGGCCGCATCCTTGGCGACGCGGTCGCCTTTCAGGAAACGAAATGCCTCATTGCGCGGCGCTTGTGGCCAGATTTGCGGTGCTTCCGCGCCAAGCGCAGACGCGCCATCAATCACAGCGGGCAGGGAATCGTAGCTGACCTCAACCGCCTCCGCCGCATCACGCGCGGCTGCGGCGCTGGTGGCGATAATCAAGGCAACCGCGTCGCCCAAATGTCGCACGCGATCCGTTGCCAAAACAGGGCGTGGCGGAACCACCATGGGTGCCACACTCGCGACCACTGCCGTGCAGGGCAAAGGCGCCAGATTATCCGCCGCAAGATCAGCGGCGGTGAAAACACCCACCACGCCGGGCATGGCGCGCGCTGCATCGGCGTTGATGTCACCCAATACCGCATGGGCATGGGGCGAACGCAACACCACGGCATGCAGCGCATCCGCCGGTAGCATATCCGAAACGTAACGCCCACGCCCGGTCAGAAACCGCGCATCTTCCAGCCTTGCGATGGATTTGCCGCTGAACATCAAGCGCCTTTGCTCAAGCGCTTGGCGACGAATTCAAGCCTGTCCTGGCCCCAGAACATATCCTCACCAATCACATAGCAGGGCGCACCGAAAACGCCGCGTTCCAGCGCGGCGGCGGTATCTGCCTTGCGTTGTTCCAGCCAGCTTGGGTCTTCCGCCAGACGCAGCAGCGCATCCGCATCCAGGTCGCAGTCGCGCATCAGCGCCGCGAGTGTTGCCTTATCGCCGGTATCCTGTTCTTCCTGCCAAAGCGCCTTCAGGATGCGATGCGCCAGACGAATGGCCGGCGCATGGCCTTGCGTTTCGCGGAGCGCAATTACCGCCGCCGCCCCCGGCAATTCATTGGCTGGGGAATACTTGGGATGAATATTGATGGGAATACCCAGCGCATCGCGCCAGCGCTGCAATTCCTGCAAGCGATAGGCCTGGCGTTGTGGCGAGCGCTTGGGCAGCGGCAAGCCGCCGGAACCCGCGAAGATGGTGCCGAAATCCACCGGCCAGATGCGGAGTTCCGCACCATGCTGCGCTGCCAGGGCTTCGATCCGCGCTGCGCCCAAATGGGCCCAGGGCGAATTCAGCGAAACATAGTAATCAATCAACTGGGTCATGGTATTTCCTCAAGCAATGATGGGGCAGGCAGTGGCGGCGCGCACCTCATCCAATGAAACATCGGCGGCAAGATCGCGCAACGCGAAACCCTCACACATGGGTGCGAATAGACCAAGGTCCATTACCACCAGCGTCACCACGCCGGTGGCGGTGATCGGCAAGCTACAACGCGGCAGCAATAGGGAAGCGCCATCGCGCGTGCGATGTTCCAGCATGATAAAAACGCGCTGCGCTGAGGCGGCCAAATCCATCGCCCCGCCAATGCCGCCACCTTTGGCGCCTTTCAGCTTCCAATTGGCGAAATCACCATTGGCCGCGACCTCATAGGCACCCATCACCGTCACATCCATCCGCCCGCCACGGATCAGCGCGAAGCTATCGGCGTGATGCACAATGGAAGCGCCGGGGTTCAGCACCACATTCTGCCCACCCGCATTGACCAGATTGAGGTCTTCCGTA
>JADCFR010000152.1 GCA_020249415.1 Roseomonas sp.
AAGGCGCTGGGCGAGGCTGTCGCCGCCGCCGTTGCCGACCCCGCCGTGCGTACGAGGCTTGAGGGCATGGGCAGCCTGATGGCAAGCGGGGCAGAGGCTACCCCGCCGGGCTTTGCTGCCTTTCTGCAACGGGAGACGGCATGGACCCGCGCGGCGGCGGAACGTGCGGGGTTGCGGCAAGGGTGAGGGTGCCCGCTTACAAATCCACCTTGATATTTGCCCGCCTGATCACGTCACGCCATTTGTCGCGTTCCGCCTCCAGCCGCTTGTCGCCATCAGCGGGCGATGATCCCACATAGTCAAAACCCATTTCCTCAAAGCGCTTCATGATATCCGGCTGACGCGCGGCAGCGATGGCGACCTCATGCAAACGGTTCACGGCGCGATCGGGTGTCGCCTTCGGTGCCACCAGCATCGCCCAGGTATAGACATCGTAATCCTTGAGGCGCGGATCGCTTTCCGCCATGGTCGGCACATCAGGCAATTGTTTGATCCGTTCGCGCACCATGGTCGCCAAGGGGCGCACCGTGCCCGCCCTGATCTGGCCTGAAGCGCCGGGCACATCGGCGAAGACCATATCAACCTCGCCCGCAATCAGCGCGGTAATCGCCGGGCCGCTGCCGCGATAGGCGACATGCGTCAGATCCACGCCCATCATCAGCTTATAGAGCTCTCCGCCCAGATGGAGCGGCGTGCCGCTGCCTGAAGAACCGTAATTCAACTTATTGCCACGCTCCCGCGTCCAGGCATGGAAGCCCGCGATATCCTTCGCAGGACTATCGGCGCGCACAATCAGCACATAGGGCGAGGTGGAAATCAGGCTGATGACGCGCAACTGCGCCACCGGATCATAGGGCATGGGATCAGCCGTGAGCGGCGCCGTCAGGAAGGAGATTGAGCCCATCAGAATCGTATGCCCATCGGGCCGCGCCTGCACCACCGCGCGCGTGCCGATGGTGGCCCCTGCCCCAGCGCGGTTTTCGACCGTGACCGGCTGGCCAAGCAATTCCGCCATCTTCGGCGCCATCAGGCGCGCGGCGATATCGGGCGTGCCGCCTGGGGCGAAGGGCACAATCATATTCACCGCGCGATCAGGAAAGGCGCCTTGCGCAAAAGCGGCTGGTGCAAGCGCGCTGCTGGCGGCCAGCGCAAATGCATGACGGCGGGAAAGCATGTGGGGCATCGGCGTTTCCTTTCTGATTTCCCGTATTCTGCCAAATTGCGGCACGCGCGCAACCAAGGGCTGTGATTTCACCCGGGCGGCGCAGGTGCTAACAACACACCAAATCAATCCTGTTCCGGAGGAAACCCCATGCGCTTCAATCGCCGCAGCCTTTTGGCCGCCAGCACCATGCTCGCCGCCCCCGCCAGCCTGAAAGCGCAGGCCGCCTTCCCGAACCGGCCCATCACCGTGGTGGTGCCCAATCCGCCGGGTGGCGGGACGGATTTCGCCGCGCGCCTGTTTCAGGAGGCGATGAGCCAAGGGCTCGGCCAGCCGGTGGTGGTGGAAAACCGCCCTGGGGCCAATGGCAATCTGGCGATCAATGCCGTGGCGCGCGCCGCACCGGATGGGCATACGATCCTGCTGCAATATAATGGCTATCACGCCGGCAATCCGGCGATGATGAAGAATCTTGGCTGGGATCCCATCAAGGACCTCGCTTTGGTGGGCATGGCGACCATGGCGCCGCATGCGATCATCATCGCGCCCACGGTGCCCGCGAATAATCTGCAGGAATTCATCGCCCATGCGCGGGCCAATCCGGGCAGGCTGAATTACGCCTCCTCCGGCAATGGTTCGATCCAGCATGTGGGCGGCGTGCTGTTCAGCCGCGCCATTGGCGCCGAGATGGTGCATGTGCCCTATCGCGGTGCTGCCCCCGCCTTGCAGGATGTCGCTGGCGGGCGCGTTGAATTGTTCATCACCACGCCATCTTCCGCGATTGCCCTGGTGCAGGGTGGCCGGGTGAAGGCGCTGGCGATTGCAAGCGCTGAGCGCGCGGCGGGCCTGCCCGATGTGCCGACCACGGCGGAAGCCGGCCTGCCTGGCTTTACGCTCGATGCCTGGTTTGGCTTTGCCGTGCCGGCAGCGACCCCCAAGCCCATTCAGGAAAGGCTGAATGCGGTGATCAGCGCGGCATCCCAGCACCCCGCCATTCGCGAAAGGGCACAGGCGGGCGGCGCCACCACCAAGGCCATGACTCTGGCCGAATTGGATGCGCTGGCGCGGCGAGAGGTGGAAGAACTGGGCGCCGTCATCCGCGCCGCCGGGATTACGGTAGATTAGCCAATCCGGGCCTTGGTTTGGCGGGAAACAAGGTTTAGTTTGTACTAATGGCTTGTAACCCCCCGCCCCGCCGCCTTTGGCTGCTTGCCGCCGCGCTGCTTTCCGCCTGCGCAGCCGGCGATAATGTTGAACGCCCCGCATTGCGCGGGGCGGCACCGGAAGTGACCGGCGCCTTCGGGTCCTATCTGGCCGGGCGCTTTGCCACCAATGAAGCCGATACGAAATACGCCGCCGATAGCCTTATCCAGGCGCTTCGGCGTGAACCGAATGAACCCGAGGTCTTACAGCGCGCCTTTATTGCAACGCTGCTGGATGGCCGTTCGGAAGCCGCAAGGCTTGCGCGCGTCATACCGACTGAGCCGCTCGCTGCCATGTATCTGGCCGGGCAGGATGTACAGGCCGGGCGCTTTGATCGCGCGGAACAGCGCTTTCGTGCCTTGCCCAATCAGGGGTTGTCCAGCCTATTGAAGCCCTTGCTGGTGGCCTGGGCGCAGCAGGGTAGGGGGCAAACAGATGCGGCATTGGCTACGCTCCGCCCGCTGACGGAAGCGGGCCGCCAACGCGGCATTTATGCGCTGCATGCCGCCATGATTGCCGATATCGCCGAACGCCCGCGCGAAGCGGAACGCCTGGTGCGGCTCGCACTCGCGGATGGCCCGGCGCCGAGCCTGCCGCTCGCGCGCACCATGGCCGGCATATTGATGCGCGCCGGCCAGCAGGCGGAAGCCGAGCGGCTATTGGATAGGCTGGGCCGCGGCCAGGATGATGCCGGGCTATTCGCCGATACTGGCGGGCGGGAGGCTTTGGCGACACGGCGTGTGGTCGCCTCTGCGACTGAGGGCATGGCGGAGGCCTATCTCGGTCTGGCCTCTGCGCTTCGCGGGCCGCAATCCGGGGAGTTTTCGCTGGCGCTGGTGCGGCTTTCCCTGCAACTGCGCCCGCGCTTTGGCCCGGCGCTACTCGCGGGGTCCGAGGCGCTGAGTGATGAAGGCCAATACGAAGCCGCTTTGGCCTTGCTGGAACGCGCCGATCCCGCCGATCCCTTCGCGCCGCTTCTGGCGCTGCGGCGTGCGGGCTTGCTTGATCGGCTGGATAAACTGCCGGAGGCCGAGGCAGAACTCCGCCGACTTTCCGCGCAATTCCCGCGCGCCTTTCAGCCCATGGCGCGGCTTGGGGATATGTATCGCGGTCGGCAGAATTGGCCGCCGGCGATTGCCGCCTATGACGCGGCAATTGCGCGCCTTGGCGTGCCGGCGGTTGCGCATTGGCCGATTTTCTATGCCCGCGGCATTGCCTTGGAACGCGCCAAGCGTTGGCCAGAGGCCGAGGCGGATTTCCAGCGCGCTTTGAGCCTCAGCCCCGAACAGCCTTTGGTCTTGAATTACCTCGCCTATAGCTGGGTGGAGATGGGGCAGAATCTGGTGGAAGCGCGACGCATGCTGGAACGCGCGGTGGAGCTGCGCCCGAATGATGGCAATATCGCCGATAGCCTCGGCTGGGCGCTGTTCAAGCTTGGCGATATTCCGGGTGCGGTGCGCTGGCTCGAAAAGGCGGTTGAGCTTGAATCGCAAAGCAGCGTCATCAACGACCATTTGGGCGATGCCTATTGGGCGCAGGGCCGGCGGCGGGAAGCGCTGTTTCAATGGCGCCGCGCCCTGATGCTGGGGCCGGAGGGTGATGAGGGCCCGAAGATCGAAGCCAAAATCGCCGATGGGCTGGCGCCTCAGCCGGCAGCGGAGACGCGGCGCTGAAAATCTTCGAAGCGGCCCCGGCCAAGGTCAATCTTTTCCTGCATGTCACTGGGCGCCGGGCGGATGGCTATCATTTGCTGGATAGTCTCGTCGTCTTTGCCGACATGGGCGATACGGTCAGCGCCTGTTCGGGCGAAATCCTGTCACTCGCCATTGAAGGCGCGGAAGGCGCGGCGCTGGAGGCCGAGCCCGATAATCTGGTGCTGCGCGCGGCGCGGGCCATGGCAGCGGCTGCTGATCTTGAAGGCCATGCACTGCTGCATTTGCTGAAGCGCCTGCCGGTCGCGAGCGGCATTGGCGGCGGCAGCGCCGATGCGGCGGCAAGCCTGCGCGTGCTCAATCGGCTATGGCGCCTGGGCTTGCCGGAAGCGCAACTGGCCGCGCTTGGCGCGAAGCTCGGCGCCGATGTGCCGGTTTGTGTGGGGTCCCGCCCCGCCCGCATGGAAGGGGTGGGGGAAGTGCTGAGCGCCGCACCAAGCCTACCGCTGTTTGGACTGTTGCTTGCGAATCCGCGCGAGGCCTTGGCCACGCCGGCAGTGTTTCGCGCGCGTCAGGGTGGTTTTTCGGCGCGCGCTGACTTGCCGAAGGCCTGGGGAAGTGCGGCTGAAATGGCCGCGGATTTGGCGCGTTTGGGGAATGATTTGCAGGCGCCCGCGATCAGCCTTTGCCCGGCGATTGCTGAGGTTCTGGCGGCGATTTCGGTGAGCCCCGGCTGCCTTTTGGCGCGCATGAGTGGCTCAGGCGCCACCTGCTTTGGGGTCTTTCCCAATGCCGCTTCGGCAGCGGCGGCGGCAGCGGCCCTGCCCCCCGCCTGGTGGTGTTGGGGAGGGGGGCTTCACGGCGCCGCCCTTTGAAGGCTATTACGCGCGGGCTTATTGGGGCGTCGCCAAGCGGTAAGGCAGCGGTTTTTGGTACCGCCATTCC
>JADCFR010000153.1 GCA_020249415.1 Roseomonas sp.
CAGATAGGCGCGGTCCGTCAGCCCCTGCACCGGCACCGGCACGAAATCCGCATCCGCCAAAAACAGGTTGCGATCCGCGAAAGCAAACCGCCCGGCCTCCGCCAGCAAATGCGCCGCATCCAAGCCACGCGGGTCAAGCCGCTTCATATCGAAATGTTCGAGCAGACCAAGTATTTGCGCGACCGCGACACCGCCGGATGAGGGCGGTGGAAAGCCGCAGACGCGAAAACCTCGATAGGGTGCGCAAATGGCGCTCCGCTGCCTTGGCTGGTAGCGCGTGAGGTCTTCCAGCACCATGACGCCGGGATGGGTTGGGTGGTTGCGGATGGCAGCGATGATATCCTCGGCAATTGGGCCCCTTTGCAGCGCCGCCGCACCATCGCGGGCAACGGCGCGCAGCGTCTCGGCCAACGCAGGATTGCGAAGCAGATGGCCCACCGGCAGCGCCTGGCCATCGGGGGTGAAGAAATAGGCTGCCAATGCGGGGTCTCGGCGCAGCAGCAGCATATCGGCGGCGATGTCGCGGGCAAGGCGCGCACTGATGGGAAAGCCTTCTTCGGCGAGGCGAATGGCGGGCTCAAAAAGCCGTGCCCAGGGCAGCTTGCCATGGGCGCGGTGCGCCGCTTCCAAAACGGGCAGCACGCCCGGCACACCAACCGCGCGCCCGCTGGCCATGGCTTCCAGGAAGGGCATGGGCCGGCCATCGCGCAGGAAAAGCGCAGGTGTTGCGGCGGCGGGCGCGGCTTCCCGCCCATCCCAGGCTTCCATCCCGCCATCGGCAGCGCGGCGGTACATGATGAAGGCGCCACCGCCAATGCCGGAGGATTGCGGTTCCACCAGCGTCAGCACGGCCTGTACCGCCACCGCAGCATCCAAAGCGCTGCCGCCATCCCGCAAGACGCCAAGCCCGGCTTCGACGGCCAGCGGATGGCCAGCCGCGACCATGTGCCGCTGCGCGGGTTGCGCGGCGGCGGGGAGGGGGGTGAGGAGGAGGGAGAGGAGAAGGAGGAAACGGATCATGGCGCCCTAGCTTGGCGCCACCATCCGGCACCGCACAAGGTACATTAAGCGGTCAAGACTGGCGTTTGTAACCGATTTGCCGAAACCACTTCCGAGATTGGTGCAGGGCGTGGAACGAGCGCATCTGCGCCATTGGATGCTTTGAAAATGAGTAATTCCCGCATGACAGCATGGTGCGTATTCTTCATGGGAATCGCTTCGACTCGGAAAGCATGCCGCGCGGCCATCGCCCTTACTTCTGGTGCGTCATCATAGGTCAACATGACAGCGCCCTGTACTGAGGCCAGAAGGCTGAAAAGCGCCTCATGATCGACATCATTGTGGCTATAGAGCCGCGATCCCGCCCGCTTGCCACCAGCGGTATAGGGCGGGTCCACGAAAAACATCGCTGCGGGATCATCGGCGAATGTCTTGATCATGTCGAAAGCATCGCGTTGCAAGAAGGAGATTTTGCCACGCAGCAGGAATAGCGCTTCAATGCGTTTGGCCAATGTATCCGGATACCAGCGCGACCGCAGCCCTTTCCCTGCCTCGCCCTCTTTTACCAAGCCGGCACCGGGCGCCATGATACCGCCGCGTTGCATACGATTCTTGACGATGGTGCGAAAGGCGCGTGTTCGACGGGTTGACGCGGGCGAGTCCAGCACTTCCCTCACATTAGCCAGATTGACATCGAAGCTACGTATTTCGCGGCAAAGCCAATTCACCTCCGAACGCGGCGCATGAAAAATCGTCTGCCAAACGGCAGCGACATCATCGTCGATTTCGCCAAGCACCACTTTTTCGCAAAGGCCCTCTGCCGCTGCGGTCAAGCCAGCCATGGCACCGCCCGCAAAAGGCTCAACAAAAATGGAACCTTCGCCGCCGGATGTCTTGAGCCACTGTCTAACTTCAGGAACCAGCCAAGTCTTCCCGCCCGGATAACGGAAAGGGCTTAGTTGCCGAACCTGAGCGACATTCGTTGGTTTTGTTAACGAAACCAACGTCTCTGGTAACAGGTCGAAGGGGGCAGCGACCTCAGGACAGGCCAGAACCGGGGCATGCCTGCCCAAGTCGGATTGCCTGGCCGTGCTTACAGGCGCGTCTGAAGGCTTGGTCCCTTCGCTCTGTAGGCCTGTTTCCTGTCTTTCCAAAGCATTGACGTCGGCCTTCATGGATTTCCGACTCCGTGAATGTTCACGTTTTATGCCCATGATTTGAGAGATCGTCAACCGTAAAATCCGGTTGCGTGGTTGCGCTCTTGGGCAGTTTCATTTGGCAGCCCGCCTTGCGCGTTGGTCGCTTGCCAGTAGCTTGCTTTTGATACGGCCTTCGAAAACCGAAAGGGGAACTGGCTTGCCACCGGTCAGCCCTTCCACAGACCGCTCCAGAGTCGTGAAACGGACCTCATCGCGGATCAGGCGCTTGATCTCGCCATGACCAGCGTTCTCGAATCCCACGATGAACCAGGCGATATCCGCGTTGGAGATATCCGCGACCCGGTCCATTTCGCCGATTGAATCAAAAAAGGGCCTATCAACAACAACCGCCATTTTCTTCCCCCAGCGCCGCAGGGTGGGAACCTTGATTTGCAGCTGCGGCATCAGGCGCTTAGGCCCGCTGCTGCGGTAATCAGGCCGTCGGCGTCCCTTCGGGAACGGAAGCGATGGCAAGTTCGGATCGGTCAGGGATTCGAAATCGCCCCTCATGGCGTCGCCACTGAAATAAACTGCCTGAATCTCCAGGGCTGCCCATTGCAGCGCTTCGGAACCGACAGCACCGGATTTCACGAGGATCATGTCAAGCCGACCCACATCATCCCCTTCCTCGCCATGAAGTAGCGCGCCTCCCTCCAGAAACCCAACTTCCGCCGCGATGAGGGGATTGGCATCGCCGAGAATTGTCTCACCAACCCAGCGCAAGATGTCCAGATCATGATGAAAGCGGTAGGGGCAGGTGACGCGTAATGCTCCTGCCGGCGCTTCAATGGGTTTGGCCATCACGGCCTCGGTTTGGGCGCTTGGGTCGGGCGCATAAAGGCGAAGAGAACATACGCCGCCTTCCTTGGAGCATTTCGCGCCTTGTTTACGGGCCTGAAAAGGACAGGGGCGCTCCGATCTTTCTTTTTTGGGTCGCAGCAAATCCAACGCTATGTCGCGGCGTTCCTTGGGGGTGAGATCAAGAATATCGCGCCCGAACCATTCGGCGATGCCGAAGCGTGGGGAAGGTTGTCGTGTTTGCTTCGGCATCAGACCCTGCGCTACGATTCGATTGCTCTCATTAAACAGTAGCGTGAACCAAATTGCATGCTTTTGGCTGGGGCAGCTTTCGCGCCGGGCTCCACCCTACTTCCGGGAGTTTCGTGCCATGCCCCGCCAACCCCCACCCACCGATCGCCTGCTGCGAGGCCGGCGCGCCTATGCTGCCGGTCAGGATGCCGAGGCCCTCGCCGCCGCCGCGCTGACCGCTGAGGGCTGGCAAATCCAAGCCCAAAGATGCCGCACCGAAGCCGGTGAAATAGACCTGATCGCCGAACGCGAAGGCCTGCTCGCCTTTATTGAAGTGAAGGCGCGGCCCTCATTCACCGAAGCGGCTTATGCCTTGGGCCCGCGCCAACGCGCCCGCCTGGTCGCGGCGGCTGAGGCTTGGCTTGCCGCCAACCCCGGCCATGGAGCAGCAGGCATGCGCTTTGATGTCATGCTGGTCGCCCCCGATGGCACCATCCGGCGCATCGCCGATGCCTTCCGGGCCGATGAAACCTAGTGCGGTTACCGTTCACATCAGTTCACGGAAACCACACTAACCTTCTGTTTGTTCGTATTTTCCGAGTCGCCAAGTGACCCCACTTGGCTTGAAAATACTCAGCCCGGCTTCTCGGCCATCATCAGGTAATTCACCCCGGTATCGCGGGTGATGCGCCAGGCGCCCGAAAACCCCATTTCCATCCCGGCCAGATCAGCCACGCGCAGCCCCGCCCCGCGCAGCCCTGCGCCAAGCTCGGCGGGGGTCACAAACATGCGCCAATCATGCGTGCCCACCGGCAGCAGCCGCAGCAGGTATTCGGCGCCGAGTTTCGCCATCAGGAAGGATCGCGGCGTGCGGTTCAGCGTGGAAAGAAACACCATCCCCCCAGGCCGGGCAGCGCGGGCCAGCGCCGCCAGGAAGGCCGCGCGTTCGGTCACATGTTCAATCACTTCCAGGCAAACCACGGCGTCAAAGCCGCCGGCTTCTTCGGCCAAATCCTCAGGCCCGCCTTGGCGGTAATCAATGGCAAGCCCGCCGGCTTCGGCATGGGCGCGGGCCGCCGCCAGTGCCTCGGGCGCCGCATCCATGCCGGTCACCTCAGCGCCGAGCCGCGCCAGTGCTTCAGAAGCAAGGCCCGCCCCGCAGCCCACATCCAGCACCCTGAGCCCCGCAAGCGGCGCCGCGCCCCCCGGTTTGCGGCCATGGGCGCGGGCCAGCCTTTCGGCGATCCAGCCGATACGCACCGGATTCATCCGATGCAGCGGCTTCATGGGGCCATTCGGGTC
>JADCFR010000154.1 GCA_020249415.1 Roseomonas sp.
CCGCCTTCCATTGCGCCTTGCAATGGCCGCCCGTGATGCGCGTGCCGAAACGCTCCCCGCTATCGGGATCGCGCCAGACCAGCATGTCCTGATCCGGGCGTACTTCTTCCATAGGCACCTGCATCACGACGCCGGTTTTCGGGTGAATAGGCAGGAAGGGTGAATAGGTGGCGCGGCGATCAGGACCCAAGGTGGGCAGGATCACTTCCAGCACCTTGGCGTGGTTTTCCGCCATCCGGAGCAGCGCCGCATCGAACTTGCCGGAGCGGTAGTAATCGGATGAGGAAGCGAATTCGTAATCAAAGCCAAAGGCATCCAGAAAGGCGCGCAGCCGCGCATTATTGTGATGCCCAAAGCTTTCATGCGTGCCGAAAGGGTCAGGGATCGCCGTGACCGGCCGGCCGATATGCCCCGCCAGCATATCCTTATTCGGCACATTATCCGGCACCTTGCGCAGCCCATCCATGTCATCGCTGAAGGCAATCAGCCGCGAAGGACGCCCCGTGAGCTGCGTGAAGGCATGCCTGATCCAGCTGGTGCGCGCCACTTCGCCGAAAGTGCCGATATGCGGCAGGCCGGAAGGGCCATAGCCGGTTTCGAACAGCGCCGATTTTTTGCCGGAAGCGGCCAGGCGGATCGCGACCTTGCGCGCCTCCTCAAAGGGCCAGGCCTTCACGGCGGAGAAATCAGCGGCGGCGGACATGGGTGGTGACCATCCTTGAGCGTTGAGACGCCTGCTTATAGGCAGGGCGCGCGCGGGTGGCGAGGGCTGAACCCTTCAACCTGTTCCATCTTTGTGCTTTCTGCGTTAAACCGCTCGCCTGCAAGCTTTACCACAGGAAAATTGCCATGCGTGTTGGCGTGATTGGGGCCTCCGGTGCGGTGGGCCGCGAATTGGTGGATGTTTTGGGGCGTCGGGCTTTTCCGATGAGCTCGCTCAGGCTGTTTGCCTCTGCCCGCAGCGCCGGCACCAAGATCAAAACCCCGCTGGGTGAGGCCGAGATCGAAACCTTCAGCGATGCCGCCATGCGTGATCTTGATCTCGCGCTGCTTGCGGTTTCGGGTGATTTCGCCAAGGCCCATGCGCCGGCCATGGTGGCGGCTGGCGTGCATGTGGTGGATAATTCCTCGGCCTTTCGCTTGCAGGAGGATGTGCCGCTGGTGGTGCCGGAGGTGAATGCCAAGGCCATCGGTGTCGCCAAGCTGATCGCCAACCCTAATTGCACCACGGCGATTCTGGTGGTCGCTTTGGAACCGCTGCGTCAGGCTTTCGGCCTGAAGCGCGTGATTGTCTCCACCTATCAGGCAGCGTCCGGCGCCGGGGCGGAAGGCATGGCGGAGCTGGAACGCGAAACCCGCCGCGTGCTGGTGGATGGGGCGAAGGCGGGGCATGAGGTGTTCCGCTACCCGCTGCCCTTCAACGTCATTCCGCAAATCGATAGCTTCCAGCCCAATGGCTATACGCGGGAGGAAATGAAGGTGGTTTGGGAAAGTCGGAAGATCATGGGCATGCCCGATTTGCCGATTTCCTGCACCGCGGTGCGCATCCCGACCTTCCGCGTGCATGCCGAAGCGGTGACGATTGAAACCGAACGGCCCGTAACGCCGGAAGCCGCGCGCGAGGTGCTGCGCAAGGCGCCGGGGGTGAAGGTGGTGGATGACCCGGCAGCCGGGCTTTACCCCATGCCGCTGACCGCGACCGGTCAGGATGATGTGGAAGCCGGGCGCATTCGCGCCAATCCGGTCTTTGGGGATCGGGGTCTCGATTTCTTCCTTTGTGGTGATCAGTTGCTCAAGGGTGCCGCGCTGAATGCGGTGCAGATCGCCGAAAGGCTGCGCGTAGCGTGAGGTTCAGGGCGCCTTGTGATCGCGGACCGGTTTAATCAGGAAGGGTTTTCGATCCGCGCGGCATTGCCTTCTGATCTTGAGGGCTTGGCCGCGCTTTATCCGCATCTCAACCCATCCGATGAACGAATTGCGCGCGATCTGGCGGCATCCCGGCTGGAAGCCATCAAACAGATCCCTGGCAGCGCGGTGCTGCTTGGGCTGCTGGGTGACGAGGCTGTGGCATCCTGTACCCTGATCGTCATTCCAAATCTCACAAACGGCGGAAAGCCTTACGGCTTGATCGAAAATGTTGTGACCCATGCCGGTTACCGGGGGCGCGGTTATGGAACACGCATCCTGCGTGCTGCGGTGGCGGCCGCTTGGGATGCCGGCTGCTACAAGGTCATGCTGATGACCGGTTCAAAACAGCCATCCACCCTTAAGTTCTATGAGAATGCGGGCTTCGAGCAAACCAAGACCGGCTTTCAAATGCGTCGCATGGCGGCGCGCCAAGATGGCTAGTTCCATGCCCATCGCCCGTTCTGTCCAGCCCGTATCGTCTGCCCCGCATGGCTGAAAAGCCCGTCGCACCGCGTTTGCTCTTGCCGGATGTGCCCGCTTTGGTCGCGGGGCAGGGGCGCGCCGTGGTGTTGGATACCGATGGCAGTATCGAAACACTGCCGGCGCGCATAGCAGCCGCAAGATTGACTGAAGCTGCGCCCTTGCTGGTGCATGCGCCCGCGACAGCGCGGCGGCTCGGCGTCGCGGGCATTGGCCCGACGCATGACCTGCTGGAACTTTTCGCCTTCGCCCTGCCCGCCGCTTCCTGCGCGCCGACCCCGCGCGGCCTCGCTTTGGCGCTTGGTCTACCAGCGCCGCGCGATGATGAAGCCGCCGCCGCGCTATTGCCCGATATCGCAACCGAATTGCTGCGCCGCTTGGCCGATGATCGTGCCGCGCCACTCAACCGCGATGCTGCAAGCCTCGCCGCCCGCATGGGTGAAGCCGGTTGGCCCTGGGCGCGGTCGGTGCTGGCGGCGCTTGGTGCGCCCGCCGTGCGTTCGGGCATGGAGGGTTTGCGCGTCTGGCGTCGCCTGCCGGAATGGGAAGAAGCGGCGC
>JADCFR010000155.1 GCA_020249415.1 Roseomonas sp.
CGTCATCGGCCTGTTTTCTGGCCGCGGTTATAATATTGATAGTCTGACGGTGGCGCCAGTGGATGAGACGGGGCGGATTTCGCGCATTACGGTCGTCACCAGCGGTACGGATATGGTGATTGAACAAATCAAGGCGCAATTGGATCGTCTGGTGCCGGTGCATAAGGTTTCCGACCTTACCATCGAAGGCCCGCATCTGACGCGCGAATTGGCGCTGATCAAGGTTGTCGGCAAGGGCGACAACCGGATGGAAGTGCTGCGGCTGGCCGATGCCTTCCGCGCACGCGTGGTGGATGCCACCACGGAAAGCTTCGTCCTTGAGATGACCGGCAATGCCGACAAGATTGACGCTTTCGTGGCCCTGATGCGCCCGATTGGCCTTGCTGAGGTTTCGCGCACCGGTGCGGTCGCCATTGCGCGCGGCCCCAAGGGGATCATGGAATAGCGCAGGTGGCCGAAGGCCGAGGCAAGACGAAGGCTTTCGCCTGGGCGCTGTATGATTGGGCCAATAGCGGCTTTCCGACGGTGGTTTCCACCTTCGTCATCGCTGCCTATTTCACGCAAGCCATCGCGCCCGATCCGGTAACAGGCCAGGCGCAATGGGGCTGGATGCAAACACTGGCGGCCTTCGCCATTGCGCTGCTTTCGCCGCTTTTGGGCGCCATCGCCGATCAGGGGCGGCGTCGGCGCGCCATGCTGGCGCTCTGCACCCTACTGACCGCGAGCTTCACCGCGCTGATCTGGTTCGCGCGGCCTGATCCGGCGGATGCGCTTTACGCGCTGATCTGCATCGGCCTTGCGACCATCGCCTTTGAACTTGGCACGGTGTTCTACAACGCCATGCTGCCCGGTCTGGTGCCGGAAGAACGCATGGGCAGACTCTCGGGCCTCGCCTGGGGGCTTGGCTATGCGGGGGGGCTTGCCTGCCTGGCGCTGGCGCTGGTGCTGTTCATTCAGCCCAACCCATCCCCCTTTGGGCTTGATCGCGGCGCAGCCGAGCATGTGCGCGCCACGGCGCTGCTGGTGGCGGTGTGGATCATTGTGTTCGGCTGGCCGGTGCTGCTCGCCCTGCCCGATCCCGCCGGGCCGCGCCCTGGGCTGCGGGCGGCCATGCGCGCCGGGCTTGCTGAGACGCTCCATATTCTCCGCAGCCTGCCGCAGCACCCTTCCATGGCGCGGTTTTTGATCGCGCGGCTATTCTATACCGATGGCCTCAATACGCTGTTTGCCTTCGGCGCGATCTATGCCGCCGGCGTGCATGGCATGGGGTTTGAGGAAATCCTGATGTTCGGCATTGCCATGAATGTCACGGCGGGGCTGGGGGCCGCGGGCTTCGGGCTGATCGAGGATCGGCTCGGCGCCAAAACCACAATCCTCATCGCACTCGTCGCCATGATTGTGCTCGGCAGTTTCCTGCTGCTGAGCAATGACAAGACCCTGTTCTGGGCCCTGGCGCTGGCGCTTGGGCTTTTCATGGGCCCGGCCCAGGCCGCATCGCGTACGCTGATGGCGCATATGGCCCCGCCTGCGGAAGTGACGGCGCATTTCGGGCTGTTTGCGCTTTCGGGGCGCGTGACGGGCTTCCTGGGCCCGGCGGCTTTGGCGCTGGTAACTGAAGCCACCGGCAGCCAGGCCTGGGGCTTGGCGACCGTGATCATCTTCCTCGCGCTTGGTGCCGCCATTCTGGCGCCAGTGCGCGTGCAGCGGCATGGCTAAAGCGCCCCGCCTTCTGCCATAGTCCCGCCGCGGAGGCGTGAAACGGATCAACCATGGCAGAGGATAAATCTGAGGCCGCCTGGGCGGCGCTGAGGGCTTTGGCGGCGCGGCCGGGGGCTGCTGCCATTCGCCCGCTTTTCGCCGCCGACCCTGATCGCTTCGCGCGGTTTTCGCGCCAGGCTGGCGATGTGCTGCTCGATTTTTCCAAAACCGCGCTGTCGGATCAAGTGCTTAAGGCGCTGCTTGCACTGGCCGAGGCACGCGATGTCGCGGGCTTTCGCGCGCGGCTTTTCGCCGGAGCGGCGGTGAATGAAACGGAAGGCCGCGCCGCGCTGCATATGGCGCTGCGCGCCGCGCCTGAAGATGAATTCCGTGCCGGCTCTGAAGATGTCATGCCCGAAGTGCTTGCGGTGCGCGCGCGCATGGAGGCCTTCACCCGCGCGGTACATGAAGGACGCATCCTGACGGCCAAGGGTGAACGCTTCACTGATGTGCTGAATATAGGCATTGGCGGGTCTGATCTCGGCCCGGCCATGGTGGCGCGCGCGTTGTGGACAGACAAGGCACCGCTGCGCGGGCATTATTTGGCGAATGTGGATGGTCATGCCTGGGCAGAGATATGCGCCAAGCTTGATCCCGCGCGCACGCTGGTGCTGGTTGCCTCCAAAACCTTCACCACCCAGGAAACCATGACCAACGCCGCTTTGGCGCGCGATTGGCTTCGCGCTGGCTTGGGTGAGGCTGGTGCTTCCCAGCATATGGCGGCCCTTTCCACCAATCTTGCCTCGA
>JADCFR010000156.1 GCA_020249415.1 Roseomonas sp.
ACGAAAATCTCTCGTGCCGCCTATGCCGGCATGTATGGCCCAACGGTGGGCGACCGTGTGCGCCTGGCCGATACGGAAATCTTCATCGAGGTTGAGCGCGACCTGACCACCTATGGTGAGGAAGTGAAATTCGGCGGCGGCAAGGTGATCCGCGATGGCATGGGCCAATCGCAGGTGACCCGCGCCAATGGCGCGATGGATACCGTGATCACCAATGCGCTGATCCTGGATCATTGGGGCGTGGTGAAGGCGGATATCGGCTTGCGCGGTGGGCGCATTGCCGCCATCGGCAAGGCGGGCAATCCCGACACACAACCCAATGTGGACATCATCATCGGGCCAGGCACGGAAATTATCGCGGGTGAAGGGCGCATCCTGACTGCGGGCGGCATTGACGTGCATATCCATTTCATCTGCCCGCAGCAGATTGAGGAAGCGTTGGCGTCTGGCATCACCTCCATGTTCGGCGGCGGTACTGGCCCGGCGCATGGCACGCTGGCTACCACCTGCACGCCCGGGCCTTGGCATATGGAGCGTATGTTGCAGGCCGCCGAGGGTTTCCCGATGAATCTTGGCTTCCTCGGCAAGGGGAATGCCGCGCTGCCGGCGGGCTTGGAAGAACAAATCCGCGCGGGGGCTTGCGGGCTTAAACTGCATGAGGATTGGGGCACCACGCCCAAGGCACTTGATAACTGCCTTTCCGTCGCGGATGAGATGGATATTCAAATCGCCATCCATACCGATACGCTGAATGAAAGCGGTTTTGTCGAGGAAACCATCAAGGCCATTCGCGGCCGCACCATTCAGGCCTTCCATACCGAAGGTGCGGGTGGCGGCCATGCGCCGGATATTCTGCGCCTGGTTGGTGAGGCGGGCGTGCTGCCTTCATCCACCAACCCCACCATGCCCTATACGGTGAATACGGTGGATGAGCATTTGGATATGCTCATGGTCTGCCACCATCTTGATCCGCGCATTCCCGAAGATGTCGCCTTTGCCGAAAGCCGCATCCGCAAGGAAACCATCGCCGCCGAAGATATCCTGCATGATATCGGCGCCATCAGCATGATGTCATCCGACAGCCAGGCCATGGGCCGCGTGGGTGAGGTGATCATTCGCACCTGGCAGACCGCGCATAAGATGAAGGTTCAGCGCGGGCGCTTGCCGGAAGAAAAGGGTGACAACGACAATGCGCGCGCCAAGCGCTATATCGCCAAATACACCATCAATGCGGCGATTGCGCAGGGCGTGTCTGACCATGTCGGCAGCGTGGAAGTCGGCAAGATCGCCGATCTGGTGATGTGGACGCCCGCCTTTTTTGGCGTGAAGCCCGATATGGTGCTGAAGGGCGGCACGATTGCGATGGCGCTGATGGGCGACCCGAATGCTTCCATCCCCACGCCGCAGCCGGTGCATTACCGGCCGATGTTTGGCAGTTATGGGCGTTCCCGTCTGGTCTCCGCCGTGACCTTCGTGAGTGGTGCTGCGCTGCAAGCGGATATCGCCGGGCGCTTCGGGCTTGCGCGCGAATTGGTCGCGGTGCGCAAGTGCCGCAGCGGCATTGGCAAGCGCAGCATGGTGCATAATGCGACGCTGCCCAAGATTGAGGTTGATCCGGAAACCTATGAGGTGCGCGCCGATGGCGTGCTGCTGGTGTGTGAACCCGCCAAGGTGCTGCCCATGGCGCAGCGCTATTTCATGTTTTGAGGTGTGCCTGAGATGACCGAGACACTTCCCCGCGCCATCCAAGTGCTGCCCGCCGGCGGTTGGGTGGAACGCACCGCACGCCATCGTGTGACGCTGGATTTCGATGACCGCTTCCGCCGCCGCAAGCGCTATGTTGCGGAAGATGGTTTTGCCTTTTTGCTGGATTTGGAGGAAGCGACTGTACTTCGCCAGGGCGATGGGCTGCTGCTGGAAGGCGGTGGCGTTATTCTGGTGCAGGCCGCGCCGGAGCCGCTGATTGAGGTCACGGCAGAAACGCCGGAACGTCTCGCGCGTTTGGCCTGGCACCTGGGTAACCGCCATTTGCCGACGCAGATCGAAGGCAACCGCATCCTCATCCGCAAGGATCATGTGATTGAAGCCATGCTGAAAGGGCTTGGCGCGCAATTGCAGCATGTGGAGGTTGCCTTCGATCCCGAAGGCGGCGCTTACGGCGAACATAACCGCCATCCGGGGCATCATCACCATCATCATGGTGATGGCGATCACGACCATCATCACGGCGATGGCCATCATCACCACCATCACTGAAAAGCGTGCGGGCGCCGCAGAACAGGCGCTGTATCGGCTGCTGACCTGGCTTTCGCCGGCCTATCCGGTCGGCGCCTATACCTATAGCCACGGGCTGGAAGCGGCGGTGGAAGCGGGCAGCGTGGCCAAGCGCGATGGCTTGATTGCCTATGTCAGCACTGCCTTGCAGCGCGGCGCGGGGCGCGTGGATGGCGCGCTGCTGGTCGCCGCCCATCGCGCCATGGCGAAGGGCAATGACAAGGCGTTGGATGAGGTCGCGGAACTTGGCGCGGCATGGCGCGGCACAACGGAAACCGCGCTTGAGGCGGAAGCGCAGGGCACGGCATTTACCAACGTCACTATTGCCGCCTGGCCCATGCCGCGTTTTGCCGCCTTTTCCGCACGCAACCCGCGCCAATTGGCGCATGCGGTCGCCTTTGGTGCGGCGGCGGCGGAACAGGGCATTGCCGCGCGTGATGCGGCTTTCGGGTTCCTATCCGCCTTTGCGGCCAATCTGGTTTCCGCCGGCGTGCGGCTGGTGCCTCTTGGGCAGACCGATGGCCAGCTTGCCATCGCCGCACTGCACCCCGCTGTCGCCGCGGCTGCTGAGGCCGCCTTGAACGCAGATGTAACAAGGCTTGGCACCGCCGCACCGATGCTCGATATCTTTTCCCTGCGTCATGAGACGCAATACACAAGGTTGTTCAGATCATGAGCATTTCGCAAAATGGACCGTTTCGTGTGGGCATTGGTGGCCCGGTTGGTTCCGGCAAAACGGCGCTGGTGGATCGCCTCTGCAAATATATGCGTGACCGCTACGATATCGCGGTCATCACCAATGACATCTATACGCGCGAAGATGCGGAATTCCTGACACGCTCCGGCGCGCTGGTGCCGGAACGCATAGCGGGGGTTGAAACCGGCGGCTGCCCGCACACCGCGATCCGCGAAGATGCCTCCATCAACCTTGCTGCCGTGCATGACATGGCAGTGAAATTCCCGAAGCTGGAAATCCTGTTCATCGAAAGCGGCGGCGATAATCTGGCCGCGACCTTCAGCCCGGAATTGGCGGATCTGACCATCTATGTGATTGATGTCTCGGCCGGAGACAAAATCCCACGCAAGGGCGGGCCGGGCATTACGCGGAGCGATTTGCTCGTGATCAACAAGATCGATCTTGCACCGCTGGTGGGCGCTGATCTTTCCGTCATGGATCGCGATGCGCGCAAGATGCGCGGCACGCGGCCCTTCATCTTCACCAATCTCAAGGTGCTGCAAGGGGTTTCGGATATTGCTGATTTCATCGTCGCACAGGGCGGCATTACGCCAAGGGCCGCAGCGTGACCACGCCGCGCCATATTGTCATCCTCGGTATGGGGTTGATGGGCTGCGATATTGCGGCGATTTTCCTGAATGGCGGTTGGCGCGTGACGGCAGTGGAGCCCGCGCAGGATCGTTGGGCGGCCGCCCATGCGCGCGTCGCGCAATCCATTACCCAATTGGATGGTGACCCTACTGCTGCTTCCGGCCTGACGCTTTTGTCTGACATGAAGGCGCCGGATTACGCGCAGGCTGAGGCGGTGATTGAAGCCGTGCCGGAAAAGCTTGATCTGAAGCGCAAGGTATTTGCGGAACTTGATGCGCTGGTCCCCGCAGGTATCCCCATCGCGTCCAACGCATCGGGCTATCGCATCACGGATATTGCCGGTGACTTGCCCGGTCGGGCGCGCTGCGCGAATCTTCATTTTTTTCTGCCTGCGCATCTGGTGCCGGGTGTGGAGGTGGTGCGCGGCGAATACACGGACCCTGCCTTGTGCGATAAACTCGCCGAGATCATGGCGGGGCTTGGTCGCAAGGTTATTCGCGTGGCGAAGGATGTGCCGGGCTTTCTCGCCAATCGCATCCAGCATGCGCTGATGCGCGAAGCCTTTTCGGTGATTGATCAGGGC
>JADCFR010000157.1 GCA_020249415.1 Roseomonas sp.
GCCCGTATAGCGTGCGGATTTTTTCGTGGGCAAAGTATGGTTGGTGCCGATTACCTTATCGCCATAGGAAACATTGGTACGCGGTCCTAAAAACAACGCGCCGTAATTCGTCATGTGCTGCAAAAAATAATCCGGATCGCGCGTCATGACCTGGACATGCTCGGACGCGATGCGATCAGCTTCCGCCACCATTTCATCTTCACTGTCGCAGATGATGACCTCGCCATAATCTTCCCAGGCTTTGCGGGCGATGGCGGCGGTGGGAAGAATGGCAAGCAGGCGTTCCACTTCGGCCATGGTTTCCCGCGCCAGTTTCTCCGATGTGGTCAGCAGCACCGCCGGAGAATTCGGCCCGTGCTCCGCCTGGCCCAGCAGATCGGTCGCGCAAATCTCCGCATCCACGGTCTCATCGGCGATGATGAGTGTCTCCGTGGGGCCGGCGAAAAGATCAATGCCAACGCGGCCATAAAGCTGGCGCTTGGCTTCCGCGACAAAGGCATTACCGGGGCCGACCAGCATATCCACGGGCGCGATGCTCTCCGTCCCCAGTGCCATGGCACCCACCGCCTGAATGCCGCCCAGGCAATAGATCTCATCCGCGCCGGCCAGATGCTGCGCCGCCACAATGGCGGGCGCGGGCCGGCCTTCAAAAGGTGGCGCGCAGGTGATGATGCGCTTGCAGCCCGCGACCTTGGCCGTCACCACCGACATATGGGCGGAAGCGAGCAACGGGTATTTGCCGCCCGGCACATAGCAGC
This sequence comes from Roseomonas sp., assembly GCA_020249415.1. Taxonomy (GTDB): domain Bacteria; phylum Pseudomonadota; class Alphaproteobacteria; order Acetobacterales; family Acetobacteraceae; genus Neoroseomonas. The sequence goes on from JADCFR010000157.1 coordinate 759, forward strand.
CGACCGAATTGACCGGGATATTGCGATGGCCGAGCACCACGCCGGGCAGGGTTTCCACCTCAATATCGCGGAGCGCTGCCTTTTGATGTTCGGCGAAATTGCGCACCTGGGTCTGCGCGAAGCGGATATCTTCCAGATCGCGCGGCGTGAGTTGATCAAGGCAGGCCTGGATTTCGCCTTCGCTCAGGCGGAAATGCTGCCGGTCCCATTTGTCGAAGCGGATCGAAAGCTCCCGCACCGCGGCATCACCGCGCGCCTTGATATCGGCCAGGATATTTTCGACCGTGGCGCGCACCTTGGCGTCATCTTCCGCCACCGCATCCGCATCCCGCCCCCGCTTCAGAAAACGCGCCATGTCCTATCCCTTTCCGGCTTCTGCCTAGTGCTTGAAACGCCCAGGGCGGGCCGTCAAGCGGAGCATTTTCAAGCCAAGCGGAACCGCTTGGCGACTCGGAAAATGCGACCAACCAAAAGCGTGTTTGACGGTAGCGCTTAACAGGGGAAGTATTCCCCCATGAACGCAGCCGAATTGCTCACCCCGATCGTGGGGACGAAGAATTGCCTCATTGAGGATGCCGATATCGCCCCCTATGCGGTGGATTGGCGCGGAACCTATCGCGGCACGCCGCGCGCCGTGCTGCGCCCGGGCTCGGTGGAGGAGGTTTCGGCCTCAGTCCGCGCCTGCGCCGCCGCTGGGCTCGCCATTGTGCCGGCTGGCGGGCGCACCGGGCTATGTGGCGGGGCGGTGGTGCAGGATAACGGCCCGCCCGCGGTGGTGATGAGTCTGGAACGCCTGAACCGCATCCGCGATGTGGATGCCAAGGATTTCTCGCTGGTCGCGGAAGCGGGCTGCATTATCCAGAATGTGCAGGAAGCGGCCGCGGCGGCGGGGCGGCTTTTCCCGCTTTCCTGGGGCGCGCAGGGCTCGGCCATGGTCGGCGGGGCGCTTTCCACCAATGCGGGCGGCATTCGCACCATTCGCTGGGGCAATGCGCGCGATCTGGTGCTCGGCTTGGAAGTGGTGCTGCCCGATGGGCGCGTGCTGAATGATCTGCGCCGCGTGCGCAAGGATAATAGCGGCTATGCGCTCCGCCATTTGTTCCTGGGTGGGGAGGGCACGCTTGGCATCATCACGGCGGCCGCTTTGCGCCTGGTGCCGGCGCTCAAGCGCGTGGAGACCGCCTTTGTCGCGGTGCCATCGCCTGATGCGGCGCTGTCCTTGCTGTCGCGCATGCTGGAATCGGGCGCGGATGTGATTGCCTTTGAATTGATCCGCAAGGAATGCATGCAGGTGGTGGAACGCTACGGGCTGCGCACACGCATGCCGATGGCACTCGAAAGCCCTTGGTATGTCATGGTGGAAATCGCCGCCGCGCATCCGGCCGTGCCGCTCAAGGAAATGCTGGAAGATACCTTGGCGGAAGCGGCGGAAGCGGGCGATTGCACTGATGCCGTGCTGGCGGCGAATGAGGATCAGCGCGCCGGCTTTTGGCGCATTCGGGAAGATTATCCGGATTGCCAGCGCCGCAACGGGCCTTATGTCGGCACCGATACCGCCGTGCCGGTTTCAGCCGTGCCGCGCTTCCTGGCACGGGTTGAAAAGGAATTGGTCGCGCGCTGGCCGGAAGGCGAGTTGTTCATGATCGGCCATGCCGGGGATGGGAATATCCATCTGGGCATGGGCGCGCCCAAGGGCATGGATTACAAGGATTGGGCATCCCGTGCGGCGGGGCTCGAAGCGCTGGTGAATAGCATCGCGGTGGAGATGGGCGGCAGCTTCAGCGCCGAACATGGCATTGGCCAGTCCAAGCGCCACGCCATGGCATCGCTGAAGGACCCGGTGGCGCTTGATGTGATGCGCGCGATCAAGGGCGCGATTGACCCCGATAGCCTGATGAACCCCGGCAAGATGCTGCCGGGGTGAGCTTTATGTCAGGAAGGCCCCGCCATTCACATGAATGGTCTGGCCGGTGATATAGCCACCCTCCGGCCCCGCCAGCAGGCGCACCACATCGGCGATTTCGGCCACATTCGCGCGGCGGCGCAGCGGAATACCGTTATCGGCCAAGGTGCTCGGCATGGACCCGGCCGAGGCACCGCGCACCGTATCCACCGCACCGGGGGCGACGCTATTGGCGCGAATGCCCTGGGGCGCCAATTCAACCGCAAGGGCGCGCATCAAGCCCTCAAGCCCGGCCTTGGAGGCCGAGACATGCGCCCGATTGGGCGTGCCGACATGGGTCGAAATGCCCGATAGCCCGATGATCGAACCACCCCCGCGCGCGATCATCTGCGGCACAAAGGCTTGCGTGACGATAAAGGCACCATCCAGCGCGACCGAGAGAATTTCTCGCCATTCCGCGAAGGACATGCCCAGGAAGCTCGTTTGGCGGCGCAGCCCCGCATTGGTCACCAGAATATCCACGCCGCCGAATTGGGCGGCCACTGCTGTCGCCATGGCGGCCACTTCCGCGGGCCTGGAGATATCGGCGCGATAGGCCATGGCGCGGCCGCCGCTGGCCGTGATTTCATCCGCCACGGCCTTGATGTCGGCGTCATCCGATCGGCCATTCACCACAATGGCGGCCCCATCGGCGGCAAGCCTCATCGCAATGGCGCGGCCGATATTCTTGCCGGCACCCGTGACCAGCGCGACCTTGCCCGCAAGCGAAGCATTCATGAGCGTTTCTCCATTTTCGCGTGTCAGGATAGGCGCATTCGC
>JADCFR010000158.1 GCA_020249415.1 Roseomonas sp.
TCCGAACGCTCGCTCTATGAGCTTGCCCGCGCGCAAAAGCTGCCGGCAGCGCAGCTTGGCGGCAAATGGCTATTCCCGCGCCGGCAGCTTGAACGCTGGCTCGCGGCGCAGGCCGATGCCGCCGCCGCGCAACGGCTGGACCCGCCCCCCATCCTGGCTGGCAGCCATGACCCTTTGCTCGATTGGGCGGCGCGGCAATCCGGTTGCGGCTTGGCCTTGCGCGGCGGCGGCAGCCTGGATGGGCTGATCGCGCTGGCCGAGGGCGAGGCTTTGGTCGCCGCGAGCCATTTGCTCGACCCTGACAGCAATAGCTTCAACGAACCCGCCGCGCGGGAATTCCTCGCCGGGCGCGGCTTTGTCGGCATTATTTGGGCCTGGCGCGAACAAGGCCTGATCCTGCCGCCGGGCAATCCCGCCGCACTGGCGGGCATTACGGATCTGGCGCGGCCTGGCTTGCGCATTGCCGGGCGGCAGCCGCGCGCGGGCAGCCATGTGTTGCTCACGCATTTGCTCTCAGAAGCCGGCTTGCGGCTTGATCAGATCGGCTTCCTGCCCAACCCCGCCCTTTCGGAAGATGAGGTCGCGGCGAGTGTCGCCGAAGGCCGCGCCGATGCAGGCTTTGGCATTCGTGCCGAGGCCGCCGCGCGTGGCCTGACCTTTCTGCCATTGTTTCAAGAGCGTTTCGATCTGGTGATGGATCGCCGCCATTTCTTCGGCGATCCCGTGCAAAAGCTATTGGCCTTCACGCGGGGTGAGGTTTTCGCTACCCGCGCCGCGCGGCTTGGCGGTTATGATCTTGCGGCGCTTGGCTCAGTGGCCTTCAACGCCTGACCTGGCGCTTATTCCAGCGTGATACCCGCATAGCCTGCCGCCGCCATATCATTCGCCCAGGCGCGATAGGCCGGCGCGCTGCCGGTATAGCGCGCCACAATGCGCTTTTGCTTGCCGGCGACATTCAGATTGACGCCGGTCATCCAGGAATCCACCTCCATGGAAAGCAGGCCCTTGGCCAATTCCATGACGTGATCCATCCATTTTTCCATGGCATCTTCGGTCGCTTCCACGCGCGTGATGCCCTTGGCTTGCGCGTAGGCCAGCAAATCGCTCACCCATTCCACATTGAATTCGATGGAACGTGGAATATTGCCAAGCGCGGTATGCGGCCCCAGCAGCATGAACATATTCGGCATGCCCTTTTGCAACATGCCAACCAGTGATGTCGCGCCATCCTGCCATAATTCCTTGAGCGTCACGCCATCAGCGCCCTGGAATTCAATCCGGTCAAAGGCACCGCGCAACGCATCAAAACCCGTGGCATAGACAATGATATCGAATTCATATTCGGCATCGCTGGTCTTGATACCCGTTGGCGTAATACGCTCGATCGGCGTTGCCTTGCTATCCACCAGCGTCACATTCGGCTGATTGTAGCATTCGAAATAGAAGGTTTCCAAAGGCACACGCCTGGTGCCGAAGCCGTGATTCTTCGGAATCAGCATCTCCGCCACTTTCGGGTCCTTCACCCGCTGGCGGATCTTGTTCGCGACAAAGCGGGAGACTTCCTCATTCGCCGCGCGATTGGTCAGCAAATCCTTGAAATTGCCAACCCAAATCCCGAAACCCTTTTCGGAATAGAGCTTTTCCAGAAACGCCTCACGTTCCGCAGCCGAGACATCGAAGGTGTTGCGTGGATCGGGTGTGTGCAGGAAGCAGGAGAAAGTTTCCTGACAGCGCTTGAAAATCTCATCATAACGGGCGCGGATTTCCGCCATTTCCTCGGCGCTGATCTTGCCATTATGCAGGGGCGCGCACCAATTGGGCGTGCGCTGGAACACCACAAGCTGCTTGGCGGTTTTTGCCACTTCCTGAATGGTCTGCACGCCCGATGCGCCGGTGCCAATCACGGCCACGCGCTTGCCCGTGAAATCCACCTTTTCCTTGGGCCACATTCCCGTATGGAAGGATTGGCCCTTGAAATCCGCAATCCCCGGAAATTGCGGCATGGTGGGCGCGGAAAGCGCGCCAATCGCCGTAATCAGGAAGCGGCTTTTATGCGCACTGCCATCTTCCAATTCCACCGTCCATTGGCGCACCGCTTCATCCCAGCGCGCGGCCTTCACGCGGGCAGAGAATTGGATATCGCTGCGCAAATCATATTTGTCGGCAACTAGGTTCAGATAGCGTTCGGTTTCCGGTTGCGGCGCGAAATGCTCGGTCCAATGCCATTCCTTGAGCAAATCCTTGTCGAAGGAATAGCCATAGGAATAGCTTTCCGAATCAAAGCGGCAGCCCGGATAGCGGTTCCAATACCAGGTGCCGCCCACACCCGTGCCGGCTTCAAACACCCGTGCCTTCATGCCCAATTGGCGCAGCCGGATCAGTTGATAAAGCCCGGACATGCCCGCGCCGATGACAATGGCATCGTAATCGAGCCCCGTATCGCTGCCCTTCGCCCTGGTCGCTTGCATCACTGCGCTCATCACCGATGTCCTATCTTTTTCCGGGCCGTGCTGACCCTTTCCCCGCCATATTTACGCAAATAAGCACAAAACCAAACAGGGTAAGCCTGCCCCAAGGGTCAGGTGGTGATTTGATCAGCATCAGACGCCACGCAAAACAGGCCCCGAGGCGCGGGAAAAGCCGGTAATGTCACGCCGCCAGCCGCGCCCGCGCATCCGCCCGCAGCATATCCGCGCCCTTTTCGGCGATCATGATCGTCGGCGCATTGGTATTTGTGGAGGTCACGGCGGGCATGACCGAGGCATCAATCACCCGCAGCCCTTCCAGCCCATGCACGCGGAGCCTGTCATCCACCACGGACATCACATCCGGCCCCATGCGGCAGGAACAGGAAGCGTGAAACACGGTGCTGCCCACCTGCCGCGCGTAGTGCAGCCACTCCTCATCCGTTTGCACTTCCGGCCCCGGCATGGATTCCGCGACCATATAGCGTTGCAGCGCGGGCTTGCTGAACCAATCGCGCATCAGGCGTAGCCCCGCGACAATGCTGCGCTGGTCGCGATCTTCTGCCAGATAATTCGGGTTAATGATCGGCTGTTCGCGCGGATCGGCACTGCGGGCCTTGATAAAGCCGCGACTCTCCGGGCGCATTTGCCAAACGCCGGCGGTCATGCCGGGCCTGGTATCCAATACCCGCGCCGCACCTGGCGCATAGCTTGCGGAAGCAAACAGCGCCTGCATATCGGGCGTGGAACTTTCCGGCAAAGCCTTGAAGGATGCGGCGAGCAGCGATGCCGCATAGGTCAGCACCCCGCGTCCAAGAACCGCGAATTTCAGCACCTCACCAGCAAGCCGCAGGCCGCGCGTGCGTTCATTCAAGGTGGCCACATCCTTCACCACGGCTTGAACCCGCACCAGGAAATGATCCTGAAAATTCCGCCCGACGCCGCGCAATTCATGCTGAACAGGAATGCCAAGCCCGGTGAGATGCTCCGCATCCCCCACGCCAGAAAGCTGCAGGATATGGGGCGAACCAA
>JADCFR010000159.1 GCA_020249415.1 Roseomonas sp.
AGCAGCAGCCGATCCCGAAAGGCCGGCGACAAACCTGGCGCGGCAGCGATATCCTCGGCATTCGCGGCAATGATCTGCGCTGCACGCTCACGCAGGGCTGCCGCCGCCAAAAGCAGCGCCTGATCCTTCACCGCGCGTGGCGCAACGGCCAGCGCGCTTGTGGCAGCGCGCGCGGCGCGCGCGGCTTCTTCCAGGGCCTGGGTGGCATCGGGGGGCATGGCGTTCACGGGCAGAAAATCCTTTCTGCCGCCTTATAGGCCATTTACGCCCCGCGCCGCTATTCGATCCTGATGCCGCTTTCGCGAATGATCGGTTCCCATTTGGTGCGCTCAGCGGCCCAGGCGGCAGCGAATTCCGCGGGGGTGGAGGGCATGGCCTCCAGCCCATTGCGGTTCAGGATGCCGATCACGTCCTGATCTTCCAGCGCCACCCGCATGGCCTGCGCCAGGCGCTGCACGGCGGGTTCCGGCGTGCCGCGCGGCGCGACCACCGCATATCAGGATGGCACGTTGAAACCAGGCAGGCCGGTTTCCGCCACCGTTGGGATATTGGGCAGTAGCCGAGAGCGTTGCAGCGTTGGCACCGCAAGCCCACGCAGCTTGCCGCTTTCAATATGCGCCATGACGGAAGGCGAGGTCGGGAAGCCATAATCCAGCCGACCCGAAATCAAATCCGTCGCGACCAGGCCACCGCCGCGATAGGATACCTCAATGGTTTCAATCCCGGCCATTTTGGCGAAAAGCAGGCCGGCCAACTGGGGCGCGCTGCCAATGCCGCTATGGCCCCAGGAAAGCTCTCCGGGCCGCGCCTTGGCAGCGGCGATGATATCGGCCGCGGTGCGCCAGGGGCGTTCTGCCGGCACGGTCAGGATATTGAAAAGGTCAACGGCGATGGAAATCGGCACCAGATCGCGCGCCGGGTCTATTGGCAGGCGCATCACCATGGGGCTGATCACCAAGGCGCCAAGTGTTGCCAGCAGGATCGTGTAGCCATCAGCCGGGCTGCGCGCCACAAGCTCGGTCGCCAGATTGCTGCCCGCGCCGGGGCGGTTTTCCACAATCACCGGCTGGCCCAGCACTTCCGACATCTTGGGCGCAAAGGCGCGGGCGGAGATATCGGTGGCACCGCCAGGCGTGAAGCCCACCACCAGGCGGATCGGGCGATTGGGAAAGGGCGCCTGCGCCAGGGCTGGGGCGGCAAGCAAGGGGCTGGCCGCGATCAAGGCGCGGCGCGTCACGGTTTCGCTCGGCATGGAGGTCCCCTTATCAGGCTTTGCCAGCGCTTGCATCCCCTTTCCGATTCTGCCGAGGGGCGCTAGAGACTTCGCCATGGAGGCCAATTTTTCTGCGCAGATCCTGCGCGCCGCCCTTTTCGCCGCCCGCGCCCATGCCGGGCAGGTGCGCAAGGGTGCGGCTGCCGAGCCCTATGTGAACCACGTCATCGAAGTCGCCGCGATCCTCGCCGAACATGGCGCGCCCGAGGAAGCCATCCTGGCCGGTTTGTTGCATGACACGGTGGAGGATACCGAAACCACGGATGCTGATCTGGTGGCGGTTTTTGGCCCGGTGATTGCGGGCTTGGTGGCGGAAGCAACCGATGATAAAGGAAAGCCCAAGGAAATCAGGAAGGCCTTGCAGATCAGCGAGGCGCCAAAGCATAGCGAAGCGGCCAAGCAATTGAAACTTGCTGATAAAATCGCGAATCTGCGCTCCATCGCCGATAGCCCACCGGCGAATTGGAACCATGCGCGCCGCATTGAATATGTCGGCTGGGCGGGCCGCGTCGCGACGGGGCTCAAGGGTGTGAACCCTGGGCTGGATGCGCTGTTTGACACCACCTATCGCGCGGCGCTCGCGCGGCTCGCGAGCGAAATGCCATGAAGCGGCGGTTGTTTTTGGCAAGTGCCGCGCTGCTGGCCGCGCCAAACTTGGCTCGGGCACAGAAAGGCGGCGTGACCCTGCTGGTCCCCTTTGCCGAAGGCGGGGCGACGGACCAGCTCATGCGCGCACTGGCAAAATCTGCAAGCAAGGCTTTGGGCCAGGAAATCCGCCTGGAGAATAAGGCCAGCCGCACCGGGCTTAGGCTTTTGTCGCAATTGCGGGCCGCGCCGCCGGATGGGTCCGTGGTGATGCTGTTTCCGGTCGTGACGCTGCGCGCCCTGGTGGAGCGCGGGGTGGATTTCACCATGGGGCGCGATGCGACGCCGATCATGTGCCTGGCTGGCGGGACCTATGGCGTGATCGCCAAGACGGATCGCTTCCCTGGCGGCTGGCGCGACTTTGTTACCGAGGCTCGGCAAAAGCCAGGCCAGCTTTCCTTTGGCAGTATTGGCGTCGGTTCGGTTGGGCATGTCACCATGTCTAGGCTGATGGTGAAGGAAAGCCTGCAGGTGGTGCATCTGCCCTTCCGCGGCGCGGCGGATGGTGTGGAAGCGCTGATGGCGGGCGATCTGGATGTCATGGCCGGCGGCGCACGGCTGCATGTGGCGGTGGATCAGGGCGATGCGCGTTGGCTGACGCTTTGGTCGCCCCAGCGCAATCCGCGCTGGCCGGATGTGCCGACCCTGGTTGAACTTGGCTATGGGCTGACGGAAACCGCGCCCTTCGGGTTGATCGGCCCGCCCAATATGCCGGCAGCCGAGCGCCAAAGGCTGGAAGCCGCCTTTACGGCGGCGCTGCGCTCACCTTCCGTGAAGGCTGTCATGACAAGGCTTGGCATGACCGAGGATTTGCGTGACGCCAAAGCCTATGCCGCCTATCTGGCGGCGGCGGCCGGTGAGGAAGCGGCACTCGGCCTTAGGCCCGAAGCGCGGCAGTGATCCAGGCGGCAGCACCAGCCCTTATCCTTGCTTCGGCATCCAAGGCGCGGCGCGCTGTGCTGGAAGGGGCTGGGCTGCGGTTCGAGACCCGCATCGCCAGCGTTGATGAGGCCGCCATCAAGGAAGCAGCGCAAGCCGAAGGGATTTCGCCGGATGAGGCTGCACTGATCCTGGCCGATGCCAAGGCAGAATTTGTGGCTCGGTCCGCGCCCGATGCGCTGGTGATTGGCGCGGATCAATTGCTGGTCTGTGATGGTGCCTGGTTCGACAAGCCACCCGATATGGCAGCGGCGCGCACGCATCTGCAACGCTTGCGCGGGCGGCGGCATGAATTGGTGACGGCGCTGGTTTGCCATCGTGGCGGGCAGCGCATCTGGCAGCATGTGGCGAAGCCGCGGATGACGATGCGCGATTTCTCGGATGCGTTTCTGGAAGCCTATCTGGCCGCCGAGGGCGATGCCTTGCTTTCTTCTGTCGGCGCCTATCGGCTGGAAGGCCATGGTGCGCAATTATTTGACGCGATTGAGGGCGATCAGCCGGCCATTCTTGGCCTGCCCTTGCTGCCCTTGCTCGGGTTCTTGCGCCAGCATGGGGTGTTGTTGAAGTAGGCCGCTTTGCGGGGAAATGGCGCCGTTCAAGTCAAAGCAAGAAACGGATGGCGCTCTCCATGAAATCGCGGCTGGCATTGGTAATCTCTCACTGACCGGAACGCCAATGACGCAGCCCCCATCCGTACCGCCTGTCCAACCACCCATGGGCGCCAAAGAATGGGCCATGCTGATCGCGCTTTCTATGCTCTGGGGTGGATCCTTCTTTTTCAATGGTGTTGCGGTGCGGGAATTACCTTCCCTCACGATTGTTCTGGCACGCGTTGGCATTGCGGCTTTGACGCTTTGGGCGGTGCTGGCCCTGATGAATATCCGTATGCCGCGCAAGAAAGGGCTTTGGTCAGCGTTCTTCGGCATGGGGCTTCTGAACAACGCCATTCCCTTCGCACTATTCGTTTGGGGTCAACATCATATTGCCAGCGGCTTGGCTGCTATCCTGAACGCTACCACGCCGCTTTTCACGGTACTTGTCGCGCATTTCTTGACGCATGATGAGAAACTGAGTGCGGGCAAGATGGCGGGCGTTGCTCTGGGGCTTTTGGGGGTGATCCTGATGCTTGGGGCGGAATTGCTCGCGGGCCTGGGCACCGGGCTTGTCGCGCAATTGGCCTGCCTTGCTGCGGCGCTCTCCTACGCCTTTGCAGGTATTTTTGGGCGACGCTTCAAGCGCATGGGTGTACCACCCTTGA
>JADCFR010000016.1 GCA_020249415.1 Roseomonas sp.
GCCGGGCGCGAATACTCCGCGCCGCGTGTGTAAGGCACCACGCAGAAGGAACAGAATTTGTCGCAGCCCTCCTGCACAGTCAGGAAGGCGGTGACGCCCTGCGGTGCGACCTGTTCCGGCAAATGATCGAATTTCCCATCGACCGGGAATTCGGTTTCAATCACCGCCCCGGCGGCGCGGGAGGCACGCGCCACCATCTCCGGCAGCCGGTGATAGGATTGCGGCCCGAGCACGATATCCACCCAAGGTGCACGGGCGGTGATTTCCGCCCCTTCCGCCTGCGCCACACAGCCGGCCACGGCGACAATCATCTCCCCACCGCGCGCGGCCTTGGCTTCCCTGAGGCGCCCCAGGTCAGAAAACACCTTCTCGGTCGCCTTTTCGCGGATATGGCAGGTATTGAGGATGACCATATCGGCTTCCTCGGCCACTTCCGTCGGCGCATAGCCAAGGGGTGCGAGCACATCCGCCATGCGCGCGCTGTCATACACATTCATCTGGCAGCCCCAGGTGCGGATCAATAGCCGCTTTCTTGCCGGGGTGCCTTGGCGATCGCTCATGAAATCCGGGCCTCCGTCGCCCCTGCACGGGGCGAAACGGGGGAAATGAGCAGGCCGGCTGCGCTGGTCAAGCGCGCCAAGACCCGAAAGCGCGAATCAGTGAGCCAAGGATCATGTAACGAGCCTGGAGTCTCCGCCCGCGTCGGGTCAAGAGTTTATCGCGGCGCATTCAGGAAAAGCGGCGTGGCGGGACGATTTTGCCGCAATTGCGCCGCCCCGGCGGCGACCACGTCACTCACCGCCGCGGTCAGGGCCTTGCGGTCCGGCAGCGTGGCGGGGTCCGCCACTTCGTGCAGCAGCACCGTCGCCCGCGCCCCGGACCGGCGCGCGATGCGCCAGAAATGGGAAGCGATATCCATATCGCCATACCAGGCGAAAAGCGGCCGATCCCGCCGGCAGGCCGGCAAACCGCCGAGCCGGTCATAGACCAATGAGACCGGCTGCACCGCCTTGGCGTCCGCCGCTGCCGCCAAAAAGGCAGACCGGAAAGGGAGCACCCGCGTGCCGTCATTGCTGGTGCCCTCGGCGAATAGGATCAGGCTATCGCCGGCTTGCAGCCTTTCGCGCATGGCATCGGCCTCGCGCAGCACGGTTGAGGTGCGGCGGCGGCTGACAAAAACCGTCCGACCGAGCTTGGCGATAATGCCCACGACCGGCCATTGCCCGACCTCGGATTTCGACACAAAGCTCGCCCGCAGCACTGCGCCCAGCACGAGAATATCCAGCCAGGAGGTATGATTGGGCAGAAAAAGCGTGGCCGGCTTGTCGGATACCTTGCCCACCACCTGCAGCTTGAGGCCGATCAGCCAGCAAAGCACCCGATGATAAAAGCAGCCAAAGCTGATCTTGGCCTGGCCCGGCAGCAGCATCAGAACGGATTGGATCGGGATCGCGATCAATGTCCAGATGACGGCAGTGACAATGCGGCGGATGGCACGGACCCGCCCACCCAGCGGGCGCGGTTCCATGATATCGCCCCAGGCTTCACCTGGCATGAAGGGTTTAAAGCGCAACGGCTTTATGCGCATCTTCCGACGCGGCTTCAGCGCTTCTTCCGGATTCCTGGCGGCGAATTCCATGCTCTCCGGATAGCTCGGCGTGTGTGGCGCGGCAATGACGCTTTAGCGACGATTGCGTGAAACCCGGCCATGATCTGGCGCTTGGCTTGGCAGGGCCGGGTGTTATGTTATATCAATGCCCATGGCTTTTTCGAACCCCTTGGCTCTTTCTGCCGGCATTGCCGCGCGGCTTGGCCTTTCGGCTGTGCTCACCGCGCTGCTATGGGCAGGTGTCGCCTGGGCACTCGCGACATGATTCCCGCAGCCTTGACCCTGGCGGATCTGACCATCTGCCATGGCCGCCGCCCGGCGGTGCATCACCTATCGGGCCGGTTTGCGCCGGGCAGCCTGACGGCGATTGTCGGGCCGAATGGTGCGGGGAAATCCACGCTGCTGCGTGCCCTCGCTGGGCTGCATCAGCCGGAATCGGGGCGCATTGCGCAGGACGGGGTGGCGCGGATTGCGCTGCTGCCGCAATTGGCCGCTCTGGATCGCGCCTTTCCGATCGCCTGCCGGGATGTGGTGATGCAGGGGCTTTGGCCGCGCCTCGGCGCCTTTCGTGCCGTGCCTGCCGATGAACACGCGCGGGTTGACGCGGCGCTGGCGGCGGTGGGGCTTACGGGCCTTGCGAAACGCCCGGTGGGCAGCCTTTCAGCTGGGCAATTGCAGCGCCTGCTATTCGCGCGGCTTTTGGTGCAGGATGCCGATATCCTGCTGCTCGATGAGCCCTTCAATGCCGTGGATGCGAAAACGGCTGCCGATCTGCTGCGCCTGATCCGGCAATGGCATGGCGAAGGCCGCACCGTGATTGCCGTTTTGCATGATCTTGATCTGGTGGCGCGGGAATTTCCGGAGACGCTTTTGCTCGCGCGCGATCTGATCGCCTGGGGGCCGACCGAACAGACGCTCTCGCCTGCCAATCGCCTCAAGGCGCGGCAAATGGCCGAGGGCTGGGCAGAAGAGGCTGAGGCTTGTGAGCGCGCGGCGTAAACTAGAGCGGTTTCCGTTCACCTTCGTTCACGGCAACCACTCTAGATTATTGTTTGGTCGCATTTTCCGAGCCGCCAAGTGTGCCACTTGGCTTGAAAACAAGATTTTGTTTGGTCGCATTTTCCGAGCCGCCAAGTGTGCCACTTGGCTTGAAAATGCTCCGGCGCACCATGATTGAGGCGCTGTTCGCCCCCTTCATCGAATTCGGTTTCATGCGCCGTGCCCTGGTGGGGTCACTCGCCCTTGCCATCGCAGCACCGCCGCTTGGCGTTTTCCTGATGCTGCGGCGGATGAGCCTGACGGCTGATGTACTCTCCCACGGGGCCTTGCCGGGGGTGGCGGTGGCCTTCCTGATCGCGGGGCTTTCCGTGCCGGCGCTTTGGTTTGGTGGCCTGGTGGCGGGGCTTTTGGTCGCGGTCGGTGCCGGGGCCTTGGCGCGCATTACCGGCGGGCGGGAGGATGCGACGCTGGCGGCACTTTACCTGCTGGCGCTTGGGCTGGGTGTGGCGCTGATTTCGATAGGCGGCGGTGCGGGGGATTTGAAGCATATCCTGTTCGGCAGTGTGCTGGGCGTTGATGATGCCGCGCTATTGCTCATGGCCGCGGTGGCGACGCTAACACTGGTTTTGCTGGCAATTGGCTGGCGGCCCTTGGTGCTGGAATGTTTTGACCCAGCCTTTGCCGCAGCGACCGGCGCGCGCGGCGGGTTGTGGCATTTGGTGTTCATGGGCCTTGTGGTGCTGAACATGCTCTCGGCCTTTTTGGCCTTGGGCACGCTCATGGCGGTGGGCCTGATGATGCTGCCCGCCATTGCCGCGCGGCATTGGGCGGCGGAGATCAGCGGCATGGTTTATGCGGCATCCGCCATTGCCCTGTTGTCCAGCGTGATTGGGCTATTGGCATCCTATCACGCGGATTTGCCGAGCGGCCCGGCGATTGTGCTGATGGCGGGGCTCGCCTGGGCGGTATCGGTGCTGTTTGGCCCGGTGGATGGCCTGGCGCAGCGCGTGATCCGGCGGCGGCATTTGGCGGGGTAGCTTTGCGCGCTTGACCTTGGCCTGATCCGGTTTCAGCCTTTCCGGAAAGCCACAGCTTCAAGCGTGGCATGAAGGGGAGATCACCGCCATGGCCGATTTGCGTCTGACCCGCCGCGGCGCTTTGGCGCTTCTGGCCGCGCCCGCCTTAGCCCGCGCGCAAAGCGCTGATCTTTGGCCATCGCGCAGCATTCGCCTGGTGGTACCCTTTGGCCCTGGTGGTCCCACGGATGTCATGGCGCGGGTGATTGCGCCCGGCTTATCCTCGGCGCTTGGGCGGCCCGTGGTGGTGGAAAACCGCCCCGGCGCCAGCGGCAATGTCGGCATCGCCCATGCGGCGCGAAGCGCGCCCGATGGCTATACGCTGCTGGTGACTTCCACCGGGTTTGTTGTGAACCCAACCCTGTTTCGCAATCCCGGCTATGACATCGCCCGGGATTTCGCGCCGATCACGGAATTGGGGGCTTCGCCCAATACCATCCTGACCAGGCCCGATAGCGGCATCAATTCCGTTGCTGATCTTGTGGCGCGTGCGAAGGCGACGCCAGGTGGACTCAATATCGCCAATCCGGGCTTGGGTTCCACCCCGCATCTGACCGCGGAATTGCTGCGGCTGCGCACCGGGATTGAATTGGTGCAGGTGACGCATCAAAGCGCAGCGCAGGCAGTGCAGGCGGTGCTGGCCGGCACCACGCCGATTGGGGTGGCCGCGCTGCCGCCGGCACATGCGCTGATCAAGGCCGGCACCTTGCGCGCCTTGGCGATCACCGGGGAACAGCGCTGGCATGATCTGCCCGATCTGCCGACCATGGTGGAACTTGGCTATGATGGTTTTGTTTCAGAAACCTTCCAGGGCTTGCTGGCGCCTGCCGGCACGCCGCCAGCCATTCTGGAGCGCTGCGCACAGGTGGCGATGGCGTTGTTGAATGAAGCCGAGACCCGCAACCGGTTGCTTGGCGCAGGCTTCACGCTGAATGCCCGCGGGCCTGAGGGGTTGGCGCAGCGCATCGCACGTGAAGTGCCGCTTTGGCGCGATGTGATCGAAAAGGCGGGGATTCCGCGGGAGTGATCTTACCCTGGCTTCGTCCGTAGCGGCGTGAGTTCCGGCAGGAAGCGCTCCGCCGCCGACAAAACGCCCCTGGGCTGATGCAAGGATAAGTCGGTAATGCCTCTTGCAATCGGCGCCCGGTATCGGAAGATGGGCCAGCGCCCTTTGCCGGGCGTTCAACATGATGGGGTGGAAATGTTCTCTCATATCTTTGTCGGCGCGGATGACGTTGCCGTTTCCAAGAAATTCTATGACGCGGCGCTTGGCGTGCTTGGCGTTGCGGAAGGCAAGATGGACCCGAAGGGGCGCTGCTTTTACCGCACGCCAACCGGCACGCTTGGCATCAGCAAGCCAATTGATGGCAAGGCTGCCACGGGCGCCAATGGTGGCACCATCGGTTTTGGCTGCGACAGTCCGGAAAAGGTGAAGGCCTTCCATGATGCGGCTGTCGCCAATGGCGGCACCAGCATTGAAGACCCGCCCGGCTGGCGTGAAGGCGGCGCGGTGCGGCTTTATCTGGCCTATGTGCGCGATCCTTACGGCAATAAGCTTTGCGCGCTGCATCGCGGCGGGTGAATGAAAACCCTTCCAGCTGCGGGGCCTCGCTGCATCGGTTCTTTCGGTAAGGCCGCACCGCGGCGCGGCCTTACCTCTGGCATCCTGGCCCTGCTCGCCCTGCTTCTGGTGAGCGCCTGCGCGTCGCAACCGCCACCGCAGCCGCAGGCCGGCCTTCGGCCTGATTTGGGCGCGCGCTGGCTCAACCCAAATGGCAGCGCGCGTTACCCATCAGAAGCAGATGGCTTCTGGCAGGGCTTCAACGAAGCGCCGAGTGTGGTGGTATTGCCGCCCGGTACGTTGCTTGACCGTTTTGGGCGGGAGACGGGCCGTTACCTGGCGCCGCTAGGGGCCAGTTTCCCCGCGCGGGCGGTGGCTTTTGTTTGCGCTGATGCACCGTACCACACCTATCGGGTCCGCGCGCCCTTGCCCGTTCTGGCCGGGCGTATTGCGCCCTGGTTCGGCGAGCCAGGGGGCGGCATCCAGTTTCTGGTGGATGCTTCCGTGGGGGAGCTTGTCGCCATGGGCGTGCTTGAAAGACTGCCGCCCAATCGCGCCGCGCCCTGCCCATGAACAAAACTGGTTCAGTTGGCCCGCCGCCTGATTGAGCCAGTTTGGATCGCTTGGTGATCTGGTATACGCGGCCATCTCATGGTTTTAAGCAAACGCGACGAACCGGATACCCAGCACGCATCAACCAGCGCTGACGTCATGGCGCGAGCCGAACGCGCCCAAGACCAAGGAACCAAGCTTCATGTCCGCCCAGTCTCGCCTTGAGGCTTTTCGCCATCTATTGACCCAGGCGCATGAGCGTCTGGACCTTGCATTCGGCTTCCAGCTTTGGGACGGTTCCACCATTCCGGCAAACTTGCCGCCCAACGCGCTGATGATCCGCCTGGCGGATGAGGCAATGATCGCGGCCCTGCTGCGCAAACCCAATATTGATACCTTGGCGAATTTATGGGTCTCGGCGCGGCTTGATATCCTGAATGGCTCCATATTCGATCTGGCAACGCGCCGCCCGGCTGTGCGCACAAAATCCTTGTTGCGCAGCCTGGACCGGAAAGACCTTTTCACGACCTTGCTCCGCTTCCTGTTCCTGTCGCGTGGTGGGCCTTTTCCGCTGGAACAGGTGCGCGGCGACAAGGCGAGCAAGGATGGCAGCGAAGCAGCCAACCGCGAAAACGTGCATTATCACTACGATGTTTCGAATGATTTCTACGCGCTCTTTCTCGACCCGGAGATGGTCTATACTTGCGCTTATTTTCGCGACTGGAACAATGATATCGCGACCGCGCAGCAGGACAAGCTGCATATGATTTGCCGAAAACTGCGGCTGAAACCCAATGAGCGATTGCTTGATATCGGGTGCGGTTGGGGGGCGCTGGTGTGTCATGCGGCGCGCCATTACGGGGTTCATGCCACTGGGGTGACATTATCGTCTGAACAGGCCGAATTGGCGCACGCGAAAATTAGGCGCTTGGGGCTGGAAGGGCGCGTGGAAATCCAGCTGCAGGATTACACCAAAATGCAGGGGCAGTTTGATAAGATCTCGTCCATCGGCATGTTTGAACAGGTCGGCATCGCCAATTATCCTACCTATTTTTCCTCGGTAAACCGATTGCTGCGCCCGGGCGGTCTTTACCTGCACCATACCATCGCACGGCCCGCGAAACGCGATGACAAGGCCTTCGCGAAATACGCCAAGGAATACGCCGCACTTACCCGCTACATCTTTCCGGGTGGAGAATTGGACCATCTTGGCATGTCCATCGCCAATTTGCAGCGGCACGGTTTTGAAGTGCATGATGTTGAGGGGTGGCGCGAACATTACGCGCGCACCTGCCGCCTGTGGCATGACAAATTGCTTGAAAATCAAGCCGCCGCCGAGGCGGCCATCGGGAGTGTCAAAACGAGGCTATGGCTTGCCTATCTCGCCGGCTGCTCATTGGCGTTTCAACGCGATACTGTTGGGATTTTCCAGACCCTGGCGTCAAAACGCGTGAAGGGCCCGTCCGAATTGCCGCCGACACGGGCTGATCTTTACGCCGATTGAAGGTGTTCACGCAATCCGCTCTACATCTCTGTTTTTCGAGCATCTTCTCGCATTCAGAATTTCCATCTGAACACGATTTGCGCTGGGCAGGCGATCAAGGCGCCATGGCGCCAAAACCGAGCGTTGGATGGTAGCGGCGAGCGGACTTGAACCGCTGACCCCGGCATTATGAGTGCCGTGCTCTAACCAGCTGAGCTACGCCGCCTTCGGGTTGGGGGAGTTAGGCCGCTGCCCGGTCAGTGTCAACCGAAAGCCGCGCGCGAAGGAAGCCCCCGCCCAAAACACGGTCCCCATCATACATCACGCAGGCCTGACCGGGCGCGATCACGCCGGGTTCGTCCAAAACCACGCGCAAAATCCCTGCGCCTGCGTTCCAGGCTATCTCAGCCGCACGCGGGACTTCGCGGGCGCGCAGCTTCACGGCGCAGCGCATCGGCGAGGTGGGTGGGGGGATGAGCCAATTCACCTCCCCCACCTCGGCATCCCGCCGTTCAAGGCCCGCGCGCGGGGCCAGCACAATCCGGCGCTTCGGCGCATCCACTGCGGCCACGTAAAGCTTTTCCGCGCCATCCCAGGAAGCCTGACCAAGGCCGCGCCCCTGGCCCACGGTAAAGCCGGAAATCCCGCCATGCTGGCC
>JADCFR010000160.1 GCA_020249415.1 Roseomonas sp.
CCGGGGAGGATTTGGCGGCGGCGGTGCTGGCCTATGGGGGGGTGAGTGCCGCCCGTTTCACATGAAATTATTCCTAGAATTGAAATTTCCCGCCTCTGATCCGTTGAACGATATGGGGAATCAAAGAGGCATGATTGCCGGGCCTAGCGGTCCTTAGCAGGCTGAACGCTACTTGGCTGATTGGGAACTGTTGTGGGAGGGCTGGACGGAATTTGTCCGGTAGTCGGGCGGTACCCGCCCTGCACACCAGAACCAACAGTTACTGGCGTGTAGCCCTTTTGAACAGGCTGAAAGCCTTCCTTTACGAAAAAGCCCTTTCCATCTCTAGTGCTCACCGGTCATCTCCTTTCGGCATTGGCACAAATTCAATTGTCCGCACCTCGTTCGCCGCGATATATATGCTCTTCCCAACTGTTTTCAAATGCCAAGTTCCCGCCGCATCGACTTCATACACTTGAGAAATGTAGATATCCCGATCTTTAGGGTCTGATCCCATGAAGGAGTTACCATCGCACCAACCGGCCACTCTGCTACCATCCTTCAGCGTCAGCATGATAAGACTTTCGGGAAAACGCGAGAACTTCCAATCCCATGCCGAGTCGAACGCATGCGGGAGGTATACCTTGATGCGACGTAGCCATCGCCGCGTGGTCCCCGTTGCTGCATTCAGACCAATCAAACCTCCAAAGATAATCGCTCCAAATAGAAGGATCGGTAGCCAGTACCGCGTCTGCTCGTGAAGCGGTGCATTTGATCCGCTCAAGATTACCAACCCAGCATCTATGAGCGTAAGATAGATTATCGAAAGCGTGAAGTAGGTCAGCAGGAGGTCTTTATGGGGGGCTACACGACCAGTGAGGAACTGAGCACGAACATAAATTATGATTAACCCTGGCACGAGGTAACCCAAAACGAGGGAAATCTGTTCGGGCGACTTCACGGGATCCACAGAACAAGCCTCCAGAAATAGAGGGTCATTCTAAAATTAAATTGTTACAAGTCAAGAATAGTAGAAAAGCATGCCGTTTAGAAAAACTCGCATTCCCGATCTAGGTGGCGATAAAGTAGAAACAAGCATCGTCTCACGATGCCCTCTCAGATGCGTCTGATCAACGAATCCTCACGATTTCTGCCGATCCCCAAGAACGGCTTCCTACCGCCGCCCAAACATCCGCTCCAAAGCCGCCGCATCCAGCTTCAGCACCGTGGGCCTGCCATGGCTGCAGGTCGCGGCGCGGGGTGTGGCTTCCATTTGCCGCAGCAGCGCATCCATCTCGGCCGCATTAAGCCTGCGCCCGGCGCGGATGCTGCCATGGCATGCAAGCCGCGCAATCGCCGCATCCAGCTTGCGTTCCAGGGCGATACTCTCCGCGTCTGCAGCCAATTCCTCGGCCATGTCGCGCAGCAGCGGCGCGGGATCGGCGGCGCCAAGCAAGGCCGGCAGGCTTCGCACCAGCACGGCACCCGCGCCGAAGCCTTCAATTTCCAGCCCCAGCCGCGCCAAGGCTTCCGCCGCCCCCAGCAAGCGCGCCGCATCGGCGGGCGGCATATCCACCACCGCCGGCACCAGCAAAGGCTGGGCGCGCACGCTGCCTTCAAGCAGTTGCGCACTCAACGCCTCATGCGTCAGGCGTTCATGCGCGGCGTGCTGATCCACCAGCACCAGCGAACCATCCGCCGCTTCGGCGATGATGTAGGTGTCCATTATCTGCCCCACGGCACGGCCCAAGGGATGCGCGGCATCCATCGGCTCGGGTGATGGCGGCGGTGGCAGGCTCGGCGGGCGGAAACCCAAGGGCAGGCGCGGCTGCGGCAGCCCTGGCGGGCGCGGCATGGATTGCGGCAAAACGGGCAGCGCTTCGCTGAAGCCGGCAACGGGCGCGGCGCCAGTCAGTGAGGGCACCGCCACCACTGTGCCGGCCCCAATAGCGAGCGATTTGCGCAGCGCAGAGATCATGGCGCCGCGCACCGCTTCGCCATCACGGAAGCGAAGCTCGGTCTTCATCGGATGCACATTCACATCCACGGTCTCCGGCGGCACTTGCAGGAAAAGCGCCGCAACGGGATGGCGGCCTTGCGGGATCACATCGCGGTAAGCCACGCGGAGCGCCACGCGCAGCAAAGGGTCTCGCACCGGGCGGCGGTTCACCACCAGATGCTGGCCAAGCGTGGTGGGCCGATGGTGGGAAGGCAGCGCCGCGAGCCCGCTGATATCAAGGGTTTCTGAAACCGCTTCCACCGGCACCGCCGCGGCGGCGAAATCCGGCCCCAGCACTTGCCTTATACGGCCTTCCTGATCGGTTGCCGGCAGGGACAGCACCTCCCGCCCATCGCTTTGCACGCGAAACGCCACTTCCGGCCAGGCCAGCGCCAGGCGGCGCACCGCTTCCACCGCGTGTTCGGCTTCGGTGCGGGGATGTTTTAGGAATTTCCGCCGCGCCGGGGTGGCGAAGAACAAATCCCGCACCTCAACCCGCGTACCAGGCGCGCCGGACGCTGGCGCCACATCGCCCTTCAGCCCGCCTTCCACGCTGATCCGATGCGCGGTACCACCTTGCGGGCAAGACGTAATGGCAAGCCGCGCCACCGCACCGATGGAAGGCAAAGCCTCCCCCCGGAAGCCCAGGGTCGCGATACGGAATAATGTGGCTTCTTCCGGCAATTTGGAGGTGGCGTGCCGTTCCACGGCCAGCGCCAGATCATCCGGCCCCATGCCAATGCCGTCATCTTCCACCAGAATGCGGTCCATGCCGCCGCCTTCAAGCGCGATAGCAATACGACGCGCCCCGGCATCCAAAGCGTTTTCGACAATTTCCTTGAGCGCGGCGGCCGGGCGTTCCACCACCTCACCGGCGGCGATGCGGTTCGCGGTGGTTTCCGGCAGCAGGCGAATGGCCGGGCGCGGGGCGGTAATGGGGGCGGCAGACATGCGCCCTTATAGCAGAGGCTTCGAGTCGCGAGTCACACCGGCTGCAAGGGCCGATGCGGACCCGCGGGCGGGATCACGATGATCGGATCACCCAGGCGCAGCGCGCCACCTTGCAGCACAATCGCCATGACGCCCGATTTGCGAATGAGCCCGCCCGCTTCATCGCGCCCGAGCATTGCGGCCATCAACCCTGCCTTGAAATGATCAAGCTGGGCGCAGGGGTTGCGGAGCCCGGTGACTTCAATGATCGCCTCCCTCCCCAGGCAAAGCCGCGTGCCGGTGCCGAGCCCGAGCAGATCAAGCCCGCGGGTTGTCACATTCTCCCCGATATCGCCGGGCTTGAGCGCAAAACCCTGGGGGGCTAGTTCGTCGAAGATTTCCGCATGCAGCAAATGAAGCTGACGCAGATTGGGCTGCGACGGATCGCGCGCGAC
>JADCFR010000161.1 GCA_020249415.1 Roseomonas sp.
AATTGGTGCGCTATCATACCGAAATTCCGGGCTCGCCCACGCTGTACACTGCGACTTTTGTGCTCGCGATGAACCGCGCGCGTTATGATGGCCTGCCGGCTGATCTTCGCCAGATTCTGGATGCCCATTCTGGCATGGTCGCCGCCACCATGGCCGGTGAGGCCTGGGATGCCGCGGCAGAAGCAACGCTTGCCATTGTGCGGGCGCGTCAGGGTAATACCATCACCACCCTTCCGGAGGAGGAGGTGACGCGCTTCCGCACCGCCACCCAAGGTGTCACCGATACTTGGCTGAGGCAGGCGACAGAACGCGGCCTGCCGGCGGAACGCCTGATGGCTGATGCGCGCGCGGCGCTGCAAAGACACGCGTGAGCGGCACCCCGGCGCCGGCTGGTTCTGAAACCGGGCTGCGCCTGCTGGATGGGCTGGCGCGCCTGCTTGCGTTGTTCGGTGGCGCTTTGGCGGTTTGCCTCGCGCTGCTGGTCAGTATTTCCATCACCTTGCGTGCGCTCGGCTTGGGGGGCGTGCGCGGGGATTTTGAATTCGTGCAAATGGGTGTGGCGCTGATTGTCTTTGCCTTCATGCCATGGTGCCAGGCGCGGCGCGGCAATGTGATGGTGGATAGCTTCACGACACGGTTGCCACCGCGCTTTCAAGCCGCGCTGGATGCGGTCTGGGAAGTGGTTTTTGCCGGGATGATGGCGCTGATCGCCTGGCGGCTTGGCGCTGGCGCCTTGGAAGCGGCGCGCAGCAGCACCACCACCATGGTCTTGCTGCTGCCGATTGCGCCAGCCATTGCCGCTTGCGCCATTTTGGCCGGCTTTACTGCACTTATCGCACTTGCCATGGCCATTGTGCGTTTCAGGGGCCGTGCATGAGCGGATTGGAAATCGCCATGCTGGGCTTTGCCGCCATGCTGGGGCTGATTGCGCTTCGCATGCCGGTTGGGCTCGCGATGCTGGTAGTGGGCGCGCTTGGCTATATTCATTTGACCAGCCTGCAAGCTTTTCTGTCCTATATCAAAACCACGCCCTATCACAATTTCGCCAATTACACGCTGTCAGTTATTCCACTGTTCATTCTGATGGGTGCGCTGGCTGAGGTTTCGGGGCTTTCCACCGATCTGTTTCGCGCCGCGCGCGCCTGGATCGGGCATCGGCGCGGCGGGCTTGCTTCCAGCACCATTGGTGCCTGCACGGCCTTTGGCGCCATTTGCGGTTCTTCTGTTGCCACAACAGCAACTTTTGGGCGCACGGCGCTGCCGGAATTTCGCCGCTATGGCTATGATCTTGGCTTTGCGACCGGCACCATTGCCGTGGGCGGCACGCTTGGCATTCTGATACCGCCTTCGGTAATTCTGGTGGTTTATGCAATCTCCACCGAACAGAATATCGTCAAGCTTTTTCAGGCCGCGCTGATTCCGGGCGTGCTCGCCACTGCCTTCTATCTTTGCGTCATCGCTTACATGGTGCGGCGCAACCCCAGCCTGGCACCACCGAGTGAGAAACTCCCCATGGCGGAACGTTGGCGGGCGCTGGCCGGCGCATGGCCGGCGGCCCTGGTTACCATTGTCATGCTGGGCGGCATTTATGGCGGCATTTTCACGCCAACCGAAGGTGCCGCTGCGGGCGCCACTGCCATGCTTTTGGTTGGGCTGGCGCGGCGCAGCATCGGCTTCAAGGAATTCGGCACGGCCCTGATCCGCACCGCCGAAACCACTGCCATGATTTTTGTCATTCTGCTGGGCGCCGAGGTATTCAACGCCTTCCTCGCCTTTTCGCAATTACCGATGGAAGCGGCACAAGCCATTGTCGGGCTTGGCCTGCCGCCCCATGCGGTGCTGATCATGCTACTCGCCTTCTATATCCTGCTTGGTGCGGTGATGGATGAATTGGCGATGATTCTGCTGACGCTGCCAGTGTTTTTTCCCATCATCACCGCGCTTGATTTCGGCATGGCGCCGGATGATGTGGCTGTGTGGTTTGGCATTCTGGTGCTGATCGTCTGCGGCATTGGCCTGACGGCACCGCCCATTGGCCTCAATGTTTTTGTTGTGAATGCCATTGCGCGGGATGTGCCGATGTTCGCCACCTACCGCGCGGTCGCGCCCTTTGTGGCGGCAGATGTGTTCCGCCTGGCATTGGTGGTTATCTTCCCAAGCCTTGCGCTTTGGTTGATGTGGTTGCTGGCGGATTGATAGGAATATGTCGTCTGACTGGCGGCCCGCGCAAGTCCTTGTTTAGGCATGTTGCGGCCACATGGGTTCACGCAACCCGCTCTACATCTCTTTTTTCGAGCATCTTCACGCGTTCAGATGGAGACATCTGAACGCGATCTGCTTTAAACGGCGAGAAGATTCCGTGCTTTCTCGCGTCCCAATAAAATCTCCCCAAGCCTGAGCAAATCAATTTCGGTTATGGGAAAACTGGCAATGTCCTTCCGCGCTGCGATGAACGCCTTGATCAGGCGCTGCTGTATTTCGTCATAGCTCGGGTCATTGCCAAAATGGCGCCCCAGGATTTCAAAGCGCCGGGCTGCGCGTGATTCACGTTCCAGCTCAGCAAAGGCGGCATCTGAAAAAGAAGACGCTGAGGGCGTCAGCGCTGGCAAGATCTGCTCATCCATGATTTCCAGCATCAACATGCGGCAATATTCCTCAAGGCGCCAGAAAAGGGCGGAAAGCTGCCGGCGGCGGCGCGGTATCTGAAAAAATGGGGTAAGCCCAAGCGCTTCCATCACCTTGCCAATTTCTTCCGCCCGTTCTGCCGCTTCATAAGATTCAAAATCCGGTAATTTGGGCAGCGCCACATTGATCCAATTCTCCAGGCTTTCGATGATAACTTCGGAAGTGCCGGGCGGCATGCCGCCCGCGGTAAGGCTCGCGAAGGCGGAAGGGTTGCGCACATTGCGGAGCAGCGTCTTGAAGGCGGCGACGAAAACCTCTGGGCCTTCGCCCGCGGGTCCCATCAGTGCCTCTTTCAGTGTACTGGCAGACACCTCGGTCTCGCCCATGCGCAGGATATTCCAAATTGCGCCCGCATGGGTCCAAACACCTGTGGCGAGGCGCATCATCGCCCGAAAATCCTCCGGGTCGAACCCAGCCTCAGACCATCTCACGCCCGGTGTGATGCGTTCCGCGCCAACAGCGGCCCCTTCCCATAATGGCCGACCAAATTGCTCCACAATCGCAACGTCCGAAAATGCTGCATGACGTATTGCCTCATTCATGTCTTGCAGCTTGGCGCTGAGTGCCTCACCGACAAATGAGGAGATCAGGTGAAGCGCGTTGCGCGGGATGGTCGCAGGGTCGCGTCGCCACGCATTCGGATCAACCAATGCCCCAGACAATGGCAGGAACAGTAATCTGGTCAGCGTGACCGGTCGTGGTGGGCGTAGAATTGCCAATCTCGGACGAATTTCGGCAAGCATACCATCAAGCTTGGAACGGTCTGGCAGGCGGTCAATCATGGCCACAATGCGCAGCAGGTTTTCATCGCTCGCCGCATTAAGGCTCTCCGCCAGTGTATTTGCTTCCTTTGAAACAGGGCGCGGCTCCGCCTCAACACTTTTTGCGATGCGCAGCCTTTCCTTCATTTTCGCCCGGTAGCGCGGTACATGAACTTTGCTGGATTCCCGCGAAGCTCCTTGCCCGCTTGGCGTCATGCGATTTTCGTAATTCAGGCTGAAGCTGATCAGCCCCTCATTCCGTTCGGTAATGTCCAGGCTCTGCCCGCTGCGCCAATCAGCCCCTGGTGCAATAAAGCGTGAAAACCGCTGCGGCGCGTCACGTGCCGGATCCTCAGCAAACCAATCCTGCACCTCATGCGGCAAGCTCGGCACCAGCCCGGCCAAATTCCAAGCAACGTTGCTGCGCATTTCGGGTTTCGTGCGGCGCCACAGACCAACCACAATGCCCCAGCCATCCAGTAACCATTCAGTGCGCCGCGCGCGGTCCAGCACCTTTGCCGCATTGATCCGGGGACGCGCCAAAAGATCAACAATATCGGCAAGCCGCATTTCAATCTCTGCCAGGGCGCGTTCGGCATAATGCAAGCTTGCCGCTGCCGAATCGGTGAGAAACCGCGCGGCCAAATTCTCGGTAACGCCATCATTGCCTTCGAGGGAGGACCGGTACGCGGCTGCCATGGTGGACATTTCCATCATCAGGCGCCGCGCGGGGGCGGAAGTGGTATCGGGGCCAATGAAGGAAAGCGCTATCGCAAGGCTACGCAGATTTTGCAGCAGGTCGGGATCACGCGCCACCAGCGCTTCGCACGCCTTTGTCTGCTCGGCCAGGCTCGGGTTGCGCGTGCTGGCATTGGCAAAACTGGCTGGCACACCGGTGGAAGTTTGCGCAATGAATTCGACCAATAGTTTTATCTCGTTCATACCTTCTTCGCGCAAGGCCTCTTGCGCGGCCTTGGCAACAATACGCCCGGCCAAGCCTTCTGCCGCCACACCCATGGCGTCCCGACGCACCGTGGTCGGATGGATATCTGTCGCCTTTGCAAGCAATTCCCAAAGGCGCAGATCGTAAAGGGTTGGTGCGCCCACTTCCGGCAGGCCACGCCAGGGCAAGATGTAATTGCCTTTGGCCTGCGCGGGATTGAGCAAGATAAGTTCAGGGCCGCGCTGTTCCGGGGAAGGCCGAATACGCGCACCAAGCAATCGCGGGCTTGTGAAAGGCACGCCGGCGCCAAGCAGGGCATAGGATGCTACGACCTCTCGCGGAGGTACGGCGTGATCCTTTGTTGTGCCTTCAGACAAACATCACCCCGCCGCCGCTACAGTCACTCGGCCGAAACATCCCCTGGGGCATGCGCCAAAGCGCATGGCTGCGCCGCCCGGATCGCAGAAGGCGATCAGCCCGAAAAGACCCCTCCCGCCAGGACCCAGAAATACTTGTTGCTCGGCCATGGCAACAGGCTATCAGAACTGCCCTGGACTTGAAAGCTTCCCTGGCATGCGTGCTGTTCAATTCATGCAGTCAAAAGGCTCTCTGGCGGCGTGAGGGGGTTTGCCATTTCGGGCTGGCCCACGCGGGGGATATAGCCATCAGCGCTTAAATCGCCTTCGCCGCGCGCAAGGCCGCGATTTCCGTGGCCGTGAAACCAAACTCGCCCAGAACCTGATCGGTATGCTCACCGCGTTCCGGCGTTGGATTGCGCGCACAGGCAACACCCGCGATCTGCATCGGCGCACGTACCAGCGCGATTTCCCCAAGCGCAGGATGCGCCACAGGCATCGCCATGCCCAGATGCTTCACCTGCGTATCGGCGAAAACCTGATCCATGGAATAGACCGGCCCGCTGGGCACGCCGGCCTTGTTCAGACCATCCACCCATTCGGCGGTGGTTTTTTCAATCAGGCGCGATTGCAGCAACGCATTGGTCTTGTCGCGATTGGCGTGGCGCGATTTGTCGGTCGCGAAGGCGGGGTCCTTGGCTTCTTCGGTAATGCCGAGTGTGGCCACAATCCGATCCCACATTTGCTGCCCGCCGCCGGCCAAATTCATCAGCCCATCCTTGGTGCGGAACAGGCCGGTCGGTGTCGTGGTCGGGTGGTCATTGCCGGCCTGGCCGGGGATATCGCCGGCCATGGTCCAGCGCGTCGCCTGGAAATCCATCATGGCGATCATGGCTTCGAGCAGGCTGGTATGCACCCAGCGCCCCTTGCCCGTGGTTTCCCGTTCCAGTAGCGCCACCAGAATGCCGATCGCGGTGTAAAGCCCTGCGGTCAGATCCGCCACGGGAATGCCGGCGCGCACCGGCCCCTGGCCGGGCAGGCCG
This sequence comes from Roseomonas sp., assembly GCA_020249415.1. Lineage (GTDB taxonomy): Bacteria > Pseudomonadota > Alphaproteobacteria > Acetobacterales > Acetobacteraceae > Neoroseomonas. The sequence goes on from JADCFR010000161.1 coordinate 5,789, forward strand.
GTCACGCTCATGATCCCGCCCATGCCCTGGGCAATCTGGTCAAAGCCCGGCCGCTTGGCATAGGGACCATCCTGGCCGAAGCCGGAAATCGAGCCCAGCACAATGCGCGGATTGACGGCAGAGAGCGCGGCGAAATCAATGCCCAAACGCTCCTTCACATCCGGGCGATAGTTTTCCACGACAACATCGGCCTTGGCGACCAGGCGGCGGAAGGCCGCCAGCCCCTCGGGCGCCTTCAAATTCAGCGTCATGCCGCGCTTGTTGCGATGCGTGTTCTGGAAATCCGGCCCGTGACGTTCGCCACCCATGCCCTTGCCAGTATCCACTTCGTCGGTTGCTTCCACCTTGATCACATTCGCCCCCCAATCCGCGAGCTGGCGGACGCAGGTGGGACCGGAACGGACGCGTGTGAGGTCAAGCACGGTGAAGCGGGAAAGCGGCATCATGGCAGGGTCTCCGTCTGGAATTGGCGCCTTGTTGGCATTCCAACCCGGCCGCGGCAAGGGTGCGGGTTGACGCGCCAGCGCCGCACGCTACCCATGCGCATCCCCATTCCGAGGAACCTGACCATGACCGAAGACCTGCTGCACGAAACCCGCGAAGGCGGCATTGCCTGGACCACTTTCAACCGCCCGCAAGCGCGCAATGCCATGACCTTCGCCATGTATGCGCGGCTCGCGGAATTGGCCGATGAGATCAGCGCCGACCCGGCCATTCGCGTATGGGTTATCATGGGCGCGGGCGGCAAGGCGTTTGCGTCTGGCACCGATATTTCGCAATTCCGCGAATTTCGCACCGCCGAGGATGCGCTGAATTACGAAGCGCGCATTGACAAGGTTTTGGGCGCGCTGGAACGCTGCACCAAGCCGGTGATTGCCGCCATTACCGGTGCTTGCACCGGCGGCGGGCTTGGCATTGCCGGCTGCTGCGATATCCGCATTGCCGATAAGGGGGCGCGCTTCGGTCTGCCGATTGCGAAAACCCTCGGCAATATCCTCAATATGCATAATTTCGCGCGCTTCTATGCGCTGGTTGGCCCCGCTGCCGTCACTGAAATGATCATGACCGCGCGGTTATTCTCCGCCGAGGAGGCCAAGCATATCGGCCTGATTTCCGAAATGCTGGAAACACCGGATGATGTCGCCAATCGCGCCCTGGAATTGGCCACTACCATATCAACCCTGGCGCCGCTTACGCTGCGCGCCACCAAGGAAGCGATCCGGCGGCTGCGCAAGGCAACAAGCGAGGTCGAGGGCGATGATCTGGTGACCATGTGCTTCACCAGCGCCGATTTCCAGGAAGGGGTCAGCGCCTTCCTGAACAAGCGGGCGCCGCAATTCACCGGGCGGTGAGCGCGAACCAGATTTGCTGCGGGGTCATGCATCCGCGTCCCGGATCATGACCCAGCTTTCATTATCAGGGCGGGTGACATTTGCAGTAAATCAATAATCCAATAGGCTGGCGTCCTTAGCCTTGGAAGATCGTCAAGGAAGGAAGCGCCATGACCACCGAACCCGTCCAGATTGACCGTTTCATCATGATCCATGCCGGGCGAAATGATGCCTGGCGTGATCTGACCCATAGCGCCGAGGCGTGGGCCAGCGGCAAGGCCGACCGCAATGCGGTTGACGAAAAGCTCGCCCGCCTGCTGCCGACCGAGGAATTCTTCGCCTATCCCAGCCATAGCCTGCTCGCGGGGTTGCAGGAACGTGTGGCGCGCGATGATGCGGCGGGCGCGGTTGCGCTGCTCCGGCGTATTTCCGGCGCCTTGCTGACGCGCGCCTATCGTGAGCACCCCGGCGAATGGAATTTGCATGATGAGGCGCCGGCAGATGCCGTTGCAGATGTGCTGCCGCCAACCATGGCTGATCACGGCTATCATCGCCCCTATTTTGAGGTGCTGGTGGTGTCCAACCAACCAGCGGCGCGGTGGCCGGCCTTGGCGGATGAAATGCGCAAGCTCCGGCGCAAGGAAGACCGATTCGTCTATGAAGCGGTGTTTGTCAGCTCCTTCGAAGATGCCTTTTGTGCCGCCGCCGCCAACCCGGCCCTCGCCGCCGTGGTTCTGGTGGAAGGCTTCCCCTATCGCTCGCGCCATGATGCTTCGGTGCTGCGCTCCCTCACCGCATCGCTGCCGGAGCCGACCTCACCAGAGGAATCGGCCTTGAAGCTGGCGGCGGGCTTGAAGCGCCTCAGGCCCGAATTGGATATCTATCTGATCTCCGATCAGGACGTGGAAACCCTGGCCGGCGATCCGGCCACGGGCAGCATTCGGCGCATCTTCTATGGCGTTGAGGAATTGCTGGAACAGCATCTCGCCATTCTGGAAGGTGTGCAGGAACGCTATGAAACGCCCTTCTTCGACAATTTGAAAAAATACGCCATGCGCCCGATCGGCACCTTCCATGCGCTGCCGATTGCGCGCGGGAAATCCGTGTTCCGATCAGATTGGATCCGCGACATGGGCGAGTTTTACGGCATAAACCTGTTCCTGGCCGAAAGCAGCGCCACCACGGGCGGCCTCGATAGCCTTTTGGAACCCACTGGCAATATCAAACGCGCGCAGGAGATGGCCGCGCGCGCCTTTGGTGCGGATCATGTCTTCTTCGTGACCAATGGCACCTCTACCTCCAACAAGATGGCGGTGCAGGCACTGACCGCGCCTGGCGATGTGATCATTGTTGATCGCAACTGCCATAAATCACACCATTACGGCATCGTGCTGACCGGCGCACAGCCCTTCTATGTGGAAGCCTATCCGCTCACGCAATATTCCATGTATGGCGCGGTGCCGCTTTCCACCATCAAGCGCGCCATGCTGGCGCTGAAGGCGGAAGGGCGGCTTCATCGGCTGAAAATGCTCGATCTGACGAACTGCACCTTTGACGGCCATATGTATAATGTGCGCCGGGTGATGGAAGAATGCCTTGCCATCAAGCCCGACCTGATCTTTCTGTGGGATGAAGCCTGGTCCGGCTTTGCGCGGTTTTCGCCGCTGCTGCGCCCCAGAACCGCCATGGGCGCGGCAGCGGAAATCGAAGCCTGGATGCAGGACCCCGCTTCGGTTGCGGCCTATGAACAGCAAAGGGCCGCGCTTGGTGATGCGCCATCCGATGAAACCTTGCTGGCCACACGCCTGATCCCTGACCCGCGCCAAATCCGGCTACGCGTTTATCAGACGAATTCCACGCATAAATCCATGTCATCCATCCGCCAGGGCTCCATGCTGCTGGTGAAGGATGTGGATTTCCACACGGTTGAAGCGCAATTCCATGAGGCGGTTTTCACCCATGCCTCCACCAGCCCCAATCAGCAGCTGATCGCAAGCCTTGATGTCGCGCGCCGGCAGATGGAGCTTGAAGGCTATGGGCTGGTGATGAATGCGATTGAAATCGCGCTCAAGATCCGTGGCATGGTCAATCAGCATCCGCTGATTTCCAAGTATTTCCGTATCCTGGGCGCGGATGAGATGATCCCCGCAGCCTATCGCCAATCGGGCTTTGTGGATTACCTCAAGCCCGGCATCACCTGGGCGAATATTGTCCATGCCATGCTGGAAGATGAATTCTATCTGGACCCGACCCGCATGACGCTGGTGTGCGGCACGGCGGGCTATGATGGCACGCAATTCAAGGGCATGCTTTCGGATAGATACAATATCCAACTCAACAAGACATCGCGTAATTCAGTGCTTTTGCAGACCAATATCAACAATACGCGGAGCGACGCGGCGCATCTGATCCGCGTATTGGTGGAAATCAGCCAGGAGATTGAAAAGCGCCTTGCTGTCGGCGGACCTGAGGCACGTGCTGCCTTCGATGCGCGCGTGAAGTCGCTGATGACCGATGTGCCGGATTTGCCGAATTTCAGCCATTTCCACGCGGCCTTCCGGGGCGATGCAGGAAATACGACGCCCGAAGGCGATATGCGAAGCGCCTTCTTCGGTGCCTATAATGCCGAGCAATGCGAATATGTGCCGCTATTTGGCGCTGAATGCGACAAGCGCCTGAAGGATGGGCCTGAGATGATTTCGGCCAATTTTGTCATTCCCTACCCGCCCGGTTTCCCGATCATGGTGCCGGGCCAGGTGCTGACGCAGGAAACGATCGATTTCATGCGCAAGCTCGATGTCAAGGAAATCCATGGCTATGAACGCGAACGCGGGCTGAAGCTTTTGCGTGCGGATGCCGTTGGCGCCGCCAAGCGGCGCTGAGGAGAGAGCCAGATGTTGCAGGAATTCTTCCATTTTCTGGCAACCAACCCCTTCATCCTGCTGTTCCTGACGGTGGGGCTGGCTGTCTGGCTCGGTCGGCAGAGCGTCGCGGGCTATGGGCTTGGCATGGTGGCCTCCGCCATCATCGTGGGCAGCGGGCTTTCGGTTTGGGCTTCGGTCTATGGCGAAAAGCTCGCACTCGATAACTTCACCAAAAGCCTGTTCTATTATCTGTTCATGTATGGGGTTGGGCTCAGGGTTGGGCCTTCCTTTGTGAATAGCTTAGGCGGCGATGGCATCAAATTCACCGGGCTTGCGATCGTGTCCTGCCTATGTGGCCTGACCATTGTCGTGCTTGGTGTACGGTTTCTGGAACTGCCGCCGGGCACAGCGGGCGGCA
>JADCFR010000162.1 GCA_020249415.1 Roseomonas sp.
CGGCTGCCTGATCTGGTGCTGGTGGCGCCGGCTTCGGCGGATTTGCTGGCGAAGATGACGCATGGCTTGGCAGATGATTTGGCGACTTGCGTGCTATTGGCGACCCGCGCGCCGATCATGGTGGCGCCGGCGATGAACCCCGCCATGTGGGAAAATGCGTCGACGCAGGCGAATATCTCGACCTTGCGCGCGCGGGGGGTGATGCTGGCCGGGCCCGAAGTGGGCGCCATGGCGGAACCTGAATCGGGGCCGGGCCGCTTGATTGAACCGGCGGCACTGCTGGCAGCGGTGGAAGCCGCGCTGACGCCCGCCGCGCAGCCCCTGCAAGGCCGCCATGTGCTGGTGACAAGCGGGCCGACGCATGAACCGATTGACCCGGTGCGCTACATCGCCAATCGCAGCAGTGGCAAGCAGGGCCATGCGATTGCCGCAGCCCTTGCCGCGCTTGGCGCGCGGGTGACTTTGGTATCCGGCCCTGTCGCGCTGCCGGACCCGCCGGGGGTGACAGTGCGGCGCGTGGAATCGGCGCGCGATATGCTGGCGGCCTGCGAAGCCGCCCTGCCCGCCGATGTTGCTATTTGCGCGGCAGCGGTGGCGGATTGGCGGAGTGCCGCGGCTGCCGATCAGAAAATGAAAAAAATCGCGGGCGAGGTGCCGCCGCCAATCGCCTTGGCGCTCAACCCCGATATCCTGGCGAGACTTGCCGCCGCCGGGCCGCACCGGCCGAGACTGGTGGTGGGGTTCGCGGCAGAAACCGAAAAGCTGGAAGACCATGCGCGCGCCAAGCGCAAGAAGAAGGGCTGCGATTGGATCGTTGCCAATGATGTCTCGGGCGATGTGATGGGGGGCGCAGAAAACACCGTGCTGCTGATCACACCCAAAGGCACCGAAGCCTGGCCGCGCATGAAAAAGGAAGAGGTCGCGGCAAGGCTTGCCGCGCGCATTGCAGAGGCTTTGGCATGACACCGGAAATTGCAGTGATACGCCTGCCCCATGGCGCGGATTTGCCGCTGCCGAGCTATGCGACGGACGGTGCGGCGGGGATGGATTTGCTGGCGGCGATAAACGCGCCAGTGGTGATCCCGCCCGGCGGGCGCGCCTTGATTCCGACGGGGCTCAAAATGGCGATCCCGGCAGGGTATGAAATTCAGGTGCGGCCAAGGTCAGGTTTGGCGCTGAAAAACGGCATTACTTTGCCCAATAGCCCCGGCACGATTGATGAGGATTATCGCGGTGAATTGGGCGTGATTCTGATGAATGCGGGGAGCGAACCCTTCACCGTGGAACGCGGCATGCGCATTGCCCAGGCCGTACTGGCGCCGGTGACGCGCGGGGTTTGGCGCGAAGTGGCCGAACTGCCGGACTCCGCGCGCGGGGCGGGCGGTTTCGGCAGCACCGGCACCAAGGCTTGATTTGTTTCAGTCAAGCACGCGGAAAATCGCCTCGATCTCGACCGGGATTTGATTGGGCAGGCTGCCAAACCCCACAGCTGAGCGTGCATGCTGGCCATTGTCACCGAGCACCGCGACGAAAAGATCAGAACAGCCATTGATGATGCGCGGGTGTTCGCGGAATTCCGGCACCGCGTTGACCATGCCAAGCACTTTCAGCGCGCGCAGGCGCGAAAGCCCGCCCGCCGCCGAGGCCGCGACGGACAGCAAGGAAAGCCCGACGCGGCGGGCGAGCTGATAGGCCTCATCAATGCCGATTTCCGTCGGCACCTTGCCGCTGATCGGCTGACCATTGGCATCGCGCGGACCCTGGCCTGAGAGGTAGATGATGTTCCCATCGCGCCGGAAGGGCACATAAGTCCCCAAAGGCTTCGGCGCCGGCGGCAGGACCAGACCCAACGCGGCAAGGCGGGCTTCGGGGGTGTCTTCGGACATTTCTCTCTCCTTCGTGACGTTATGTATACTCGACACGGCTTGGCCAAGGCTGGCAAGCTTCGGGCTTGAATGTCGGAGCCTCTCCATGCACCAGGATCAGCACGGCCTTGCCATTACCAGCGCATCGGATGGCGCAACGCGCGCCTATGATCATGTGGTAACGGGCTATTTGAAATATCGCGCCGATACGCCCGCGCGCCTGAAGGCACTGCTGGAAGCGGATGGCGAGATGCCGATGGCGCGCGTGTTGCAATCAGCGTTTGCGCTGCTCGGCTACAAGGCAGCCTTGCTGCCTGCCGCGCGGGAAGCAGCCGCAGCCGCCACCCGCCTTGCCGCCAATGCGAGCGCACGGGAAGCGGCGCATGCGGCTGCCGTCACCGCCTGGGCGGCAGGGGATCTCGACCAGGCTCTGGCGACGTGGGAGGCGATATTGCGCGAACGCCCGCATGATATCCTGGCCTTCCGCTTGCACCACTTCAACGCCTTTTGGCTGGGGCGCGCGGGGGTGATGCAGCGCGTGGTGGATAGTGTCTATCCCTATTGGACCGAGGCGCTTCCCGCCTATGGCAGCATTTTGGCGTGTCGCTGCTTCGCGCATGAGGAATGCGGCAATTACCAGGTGGCCGAAGAAAGCGGGCGCGCGGCGATTGACCTTGATCCCGGCGATTTATGGGCCGCGCATGCGGTGGCGCATGTGATGGAAATGCAAGGCCGCCGCGGCGAGGGCATTGCCTGGCTCGCGGGTTTGGAAAAGCATTGGGATGGTGCGTCCAATTTGGCGCATCACTTGTGGTGGCACCGTGCGATGTATCATCTGGAACGCGCGGAGTCCGAGGAGGTATTGACGCTTTACGACAAGGGCTTTCGCAACCTGCACAGTCCGCTGACCGAAGCCGCACCCGATTTGTATATTGACGTGCAGAATGCCGCTTCCATGTTGTTTCGCTTGCAGCGCCAGGGCGTGAATATCGGCGCACGTTGGGAGGAATTGGCCGATAAGGCGGAAGCGCGGATTGGCGATTGCCTTTCCGCCTTCACCCTGCCGCATTGGATGATGGCACTGGTGGCGACCGGGCGTTTCCAGGCGGCGACGCGGTTTTTGGACGGCATTCGCGATGCCATTGCCGCGGGAGGGACACTCGCACCCATTCTGCGCGATGCGGCGCTGCCAGTATGTGAGGCCGTGCTGGCGCATGGGTGCGGTGATCATGCCCGCGCGGTGACAGTAATGCGCCCTGCCATAGGCGTGATGCACCGCATGGGCGGCAGCCATGCGCAGCAGGATGTGCTGGAACAGCTTTTCCTGGATGCGGCGATGAAGGCCGGCATGCTGGCCGATGCGCGCCTGCTGTTGGAACGCGTGGCCGGGCGCCATCCCGTGCCGCCCGAACGCCGCGTGGGCTATGCCAGCGCTGCGGCTGCCGTGATGCATTGAAGGGGGGCGCGAGCCATGACCGAAGTGAAGAATTGGGCCGAATACAGCGCGGGGCTGAAGGCGCGCGGCAAGGAATTGGGGCAATTGCACCCTGATATCGTCAAGGGTTTCATTGCCCTTTCAAATGGTGCCGCGCAAACCAAGCATCTGGATGCCAAGACGCGCGAATTCATCGCCCTTGCTGTTGCCATCACCACGAAATGCGATGGCTGCATTGATGCGCATGCACGCAAGGCCAGGGCCGCCGGCGCCACCAAGGAGGAAATCGCCGAAGCGCTTGGCGTTGCCATCGCGCTCAATGCCGGCGCGGCCTATACCTATGCGCTGCATGTGCTGGATGCGGTGGGAGAGTAGGTTTCTACCCCAGGCGTTTCTTCGCAACCGCGAGCGCAGCGCGCTGTTCCTTGGTGACAGCGGGGTAATGCAGGTCCAGCTTTTCAAGCGCTTCAATGATGGCCACCACCACCACTAGGCGCGTGAACCATTTGGCATCCGCCGGCACCACGAACCAGGGCGCGTGGGGCGCGGCGGTTGCGCTGATCGCGGCCTGATAGGCCTTCATGTAATCATCCCAATAGCCGCGTTCGGTGACATCATTGGCTGAGAATTTCCAGTTCTTCTCCGGTTCTTCAATGCGCGACAGGAAGCGCTTTTTTTGTTCTTCCTGGCTGACATTCAGAAAAAATTTCAACACTACGGTCCCTTGGCGCGCCAGATAGCGTTCATAGGCCGCGACATCTTCCAGCCTTTCATCCCAGATCTTCTTGCCGATCAACGATGGCGGCAGCTTCTGGCGGGCGAGGAATTCGGGATGCACGCGCAACACCAGCGCTTCCTCATACCAGGAACGGTTATGGATACCGATGCGGCCACGTTCCGGCAGCGCAATGGAATGGCGCCAGAGGAAATCATGGTCCAATTCCATCGCCCCTGGTGCCTTGAAGGAATGCACCTGGCAGCCCTGCGGGTTCACGCCCGAAAACACATGCTTGATGGCGCCATCCTTGCCGGCGGCATCCATCGCCTGAAAGATGCAAAGTACCGACCAGCGATCCTGCGCATAAAGCTTGTCCTGCAATAGCGCGAGCCGTTCGATCCCCTGCTGCAACAGCGCCCCGGCGGTGGTTTTTTCCATATCAAGGCCGGCGGTGTCGCCCGGGTCATAATCCTTCAGGCGAAAGCCGCGTCCCTTCGTCACGCGGTAGCGGTCCAGGATTTTTGTTGCTCTTTTTTCCATCACAAGGGTTCCTTTCGTGATTGCCGCCAGGGCAGGAAAATCCAAAGTGCCGCCGCCAATTGGACGGAGAATGTCATGCCAAGCGCCCAAACGTAACCCTCAGGCGCCCAGCCGCCGGTCGCGGTGCGCGGCCATAGGTCGAGAATGGCACCAATGCCGGTTTGGAACACGAAAACCACGCAAAGCATCAGGAAATTGATGGCGGTGGAAACGCGCCCGGCGAGCGCTGGTGGGAAGCCCTGTGCAATGGCGGCATAACCCGCCGGCCCGACCGAACCTGAGAAAGAGAAGAAAAACCACAAGGCCGCCATAACCCAGAAATTGCTTGGCCCCAGCATCAGCATGGCTTGCGCGAAAAGACAGCCCACGACACCGATATAAGGCATCAGCATTGGCGAAAAGCCGCGCGCCTGCGCGAAGGATGCTGCCTGCCCGGTAAACAGGCTGCCGAACATCATGCCAAGAGCATAGATCAGCAAAGCAGCAGCGCGTGCGCCATCATCCAAGCCGCCGACATCGCGCAACCACGGCCCTGCCCAAAGTCCTTGATAGGTGAAATTGAGCGTGGAGAGCATGCCAACCGTTGGCACCAGACGCAAAAACGCCGGGTCCTTGAAGATGCGGCCATATTCGCCGATTTCCTGACGCAGGCTGCGCCGCGCTGCAGGCGCAATACCCGGCGGCGCATTGGGCACGGAAAACCAGATCCAGGCCGACACCATAATGGCGAGCATGGCGAGCACCGCAAAAACACCGCGCCAGCCAATGAAGGGCAGCGCCCATTGCACCGGCATGGTCGCCGAAAGCCCCCCCATGGAAGCGAAGAACAGCCCCGCGCCCGTGACGGCCGCCACACGTTCCTTC
>JADCFR010000163.1 GCA_020249415.1 Roseomonas sp.
AAGGCGCGATTATGATGCGCTTCGCGATGGTCAGGCTGGATTTTCAATGCACGGTCGTAAAATTCCAAGGCGTCTTCAAAGCGGTTAAGCGCAGCCAAAATGAACCCATGATTGATAGAGGTGAGCGGGTCATCAATCGAGATATTCCGCGACACGGCCGATAGGGCAAGAGCACGTTCCGGCTGCCCAAGAAGAATCAAAATGCGGCTACGCCACAAATGGCCCTGAAGCGAATGCGGGTTCGCTGCAATCACCGCTTCTGCCGCAATGAGGCTCTCATCCAGCCGATTTTCAGAGAGAAGCATGTCTACACGACACAAAAGGGCCAGTTCCGATCCCGGCTTGATCCTGAGCACCGCATCCACAAGCGGTCCCGCCTCCTCATAGCGCTTCAAGAGGCAGAGCGCTGATGCGAAGCTGGCAAGATAATCCGTGGACAAGGGTTGCAGCTTATGTGCTGTTTCATAGGCATTACGGGCATCTTCAAACCGTTCAAGATCAGCCAAGGCCTTGCCGCGTTCATGATGCGCCTGCGCAAAATCTGGCCGGAGGGCGATGACATGATCAAGTCTGGCAATGGCGTCCGCAGGCCGACCCAGCCTGAGCAGCAAAGCAGCGTAGTTATGGCCGGCTTCAACCGCATCAGGTTCCAAGGCAAGCGCCGTTTCGAAACTGGCCAGAGCGTCCCTATCCCGCCCCTGTTTCATCAAGGCGAGCGCGAGATTGCCATGCAGTGTTGCGTCTTTTGGTCTGATGCCTGTGGCACGTAGAAGCCGGTCCACACCTTCATCCACGCGCCCGGCTTGCGTTGCCGCGAGGCCCGCGAGGTGCAGCGCTTCGACATGTCGCGGATCACGTTCCAGGACGGCAACACACATGGTCTCAGCCGCAGCAACATTGCCTTGCCTGAGCAGCGCAAGAGCCTCGAGAAACTTCTTGTCGGTGATTTTAAGTGGCTTTTGCATGGTTGATGGTGATCCCGCGGCTGGTGCGGAAGGATTTTTGCATGCTTCATTATGGTGGTTTGGCGCGGAAAAAGGGTTAACGAAGCGGCGCCCGATGGTGAAGGCGTCGCGCCTTGGCTTGGCGCGGCCCATAAGCTGCGCAGCCTTGGATCGGACGCCCAATCAATCCCCTTTGCGCCGTTTCAGTTCAGGTGCGTCGCTTCATCCTTGCCGGATCCGCATCATCCCAAACGCTTTCAGGCATGGGCAGGCCGGCGAAAACCTCCGGTCCCAAAGGCTGATCCGGGCTGATCCCCAAAGCTTCCAGCACTCACATCAATTGCCGCGAATGCTGTCCCGCATGCCGGACCGTGCGTTCCAGGAACTCATGCCTGGTCTGTTCGCCGTAATTGACATCAGCGCGCGCCGACCAATCGCGCCTCCGACCAGGGCCGTCAAACCAATCCGACATGCGTCGGCGCATTTCCGCGCCTTAGGCGATCAGTTTTTCGCGCGTCGCGTCCTGGTCTTCCGGCACGCGCCTGTCGCTATCGAAGGTCAGTGGAATGCCGTTTTCATGTCCCAGGAAGGCATCGGCGATATTGGCAATATGGCAGCCAGGCTGCGCAAAGGAACGCGGGCGCTTGGGCAGCATTTACACCAGAAGCGGCGCACTGCCAGCCAAAATCGCATCCAGCCGGTGGCGCATTTCATCCACCGGCAGCATGCGCTGTTCGCCAAGCCTGATGTCGCTAAGCTTGGCGATATCGCGCAATACCTGGCCATTGGCCCAGGCCTCACTGTGCGTGACAATCGGCATCTGTCACAGGCCAAAGCGGGCGAGCTCATCACAAGCGCCGTCATCTTCCAGCACATTCCGGGACATGAAGGGCACGCCGTGACGCCTGAGAAGCTCCTCGGTCCGAAGGCAGGAAGAACATCAGGTCATCCAATAGTCGCGAATGGCCTCATCCGGTGCAGTGATATTGTTCATGGTTTTCCTCCCCGATGATGACGCCTTGCAAGCCTGGCAAGTCACTGAAGCATCTCGCCGCCTCCGACAATGTCGCGCGATACCATCACCCTGTAGCCATGCTGCGCCCCATCCGGCACGCCGGCGCCCAGGCCCCCGATGCGGTCCAAGACGCAAAACCCACCCATACGAAGCGCCCAACATCCGGGCCACTTCAGGGCGGTCATTTTCCGGGAAGCCTTCAATAAGCGTGATTAATGGTTGGGGCCTTCATTGGAGTAGGTCATTTGGGCATTCATGCTCGTCCAATGCCTTTCTGTCCCGGTCGCGGGATTCGGATTTGACAAGATCGCCTCCGCTTCAATGATGCTCAAGCCTTCTCCAGGTTCAACGCTTGGAAGGATCATTGCCACCTTCGCCTTCCAACACGCGCGCCATGGCGGGCAGGCGCCGGATACCCCAGGCGAGCGCAATGATGGAAAGCAGCACGGCGGCAAGTGTTGGCAGCGTCATGCCAAACGCCTCTCCCGCCGCGCCGAGCAACAGGGCGCCAAGTGCTGGAAAGGCGCGCACGATCAGGCCCCAAAGGCTGAGCACCCGCCCGCGCATGGCGGGGTCAGAGGCTGATTGCGCCAGCGTTTGCGCGCAAATCCCATGCACCGACATGGCCGCGCCCATGATGGCCGCGCAGAGCACGCCAAAGGGAAACCAGCTTGTCGCGATAAAGCCCACCATGGCGAGAGAAATCGCCGCCGGCGCGAAAACCGCGAGCCTGGTTGTGCCATGCATCTTGCCGCGCGCGGAGACAAATATCCCCGACAGCAACGCACCAACGCCGAACGCCGCCGTCAGTACCGCCAGCGCTTCCGCCCCCAAGCCGAATTGCCGTTCGACATAGGGCGGCAGAATCTCCGGCAGGCTGCGCAACAATAGGGCGACAATCGCCGCATAGGTCAGGATCGGCCCCAGGCCAGGATGCCCGGCGACATAGCGCAACCCATCGCGCATCTCGCCAAACAGCGATTTTGTCTTGGCATGCCCCTGTCGCTCCTCGGCTGAGACTTTCAGCAAGGGCGTGGTGGCGGTTGCGATGAAATAGGCCACCGCATTGGCTGCAATCGCGGGCCATACCCCGGCCACCGCGATCAACGGCCCGGCCAGCGCCGGCCCGACAAAGCGCGCCACATTGAAGCAGAGCGAATTGAGCCCGACGGCCGCTGTCAGATCATTGCGCGGCACAAGGCCGGGCATCAGCGATTGCCGCGCCGGCTGCGCGAAGGATGAGGCAATGCCGTTCAGCACCTCAAGCGCCAGCAACAGCCAGATATCCATCCTGTCGAGCGCAATGAGCAGCGCGATCACGGCGGCCACGAGGCCGATCATTGCCTGGCTCCAGAAGGTGAGCTTCAGGCGGTCTGTGCGATCCGCAATGGCGCCGGCGATGGGGCTGACCACGACGGCGGGTGCCAGGTCGCAAAACGCCACCATGCCGACCCAGAAGGCGCTGCCCGTCAATTCCCAGGCGAACCAGGAAATGGCGATGCGATGCATCCAAAGCCCGGTCCAGGAAATCAGCGAAGCGGTGAAGAAAACCTTGGCGTTACGATGGGAAAGCGCGCGCGTCAGGACCGAAAGGGATGCCATGCGCGCCGGCCGCCTTCAGCGCCGCGCGCGGATATTCTGTGGCCGTTGCGCGCCCGGATCAACCGGCGCCTGACCAGTGCCGGCATTGCGGATGCAATCCCTGATCAGCTCATCACGCAGGGTTTGCTGCCGGAAGCTGTCCGAACGCAGCCGCGCAACCGGCACATCATTCGTCATGTCGCTGTCGCCGAAATTTGAATCGGCCCGCATCAACTGGCCGCGTTCGCGGAAATTGACCACGCGCTCTGCTTCCTGTGTACAAATGCGCTGTAATTCCGGCGTGGCACCGGCGGTGGCGGCGCGCGAGGTGGGCGGCGCTTCCTGCTGCGCGCAGGCTGCGAGAACAAGAAGCAAGGGGAAAAATCGGATCATGAGGGGGCTCCCGCCGGAATCGCCCGAGACAATAGCGCGGTCAGGCCGGCTTCGTCGAACCGGCCGGCAGGATCAAGCGGCAGGCTGGCCGCGGCGCGCAGCAAGGCCGGGTGCAATTCCGCCCCTGTGGCGCGCAGGGTGAAAAACCCTTTGAGCCGCGCCATCCGCCCCATGGCTTCGATCAGCGCGAGCAGCCGCAAGCAAATCGCGAGGCCCTGAGGGTTCGCGAGGCCATGACGCGCATCCACCGCTTCTGCCCAGCAGGCGGCATCGGCATCGGCCAGCAGCAATTCCATCGCCTCCCCATCCGCGCGGCGAAATACCAGGCGGCGCGGGCTGCCCCAGATCTCCGCCCCCGCCGCGCCCCGCGCGGCTTCCCAGGCGCGCAGCAGATCGCGCGCCGTGACGGCGGGGGTTTCCTCCGGCGGGAAGGGGATGGCGTAGGTCAGCGCGCCATCGCTGCTTGGGATGATCCTGATCGGGCTGGTCATGCGCCCCTTTTTGGACCGGCTGGCGGCGTCGCGCCAGCCATGATCTGCCGGTGCCGCTTGACGCCGGCCATGGGCGCGGCACTCTTTGCGTCATGACCGATATTGCAGACCTGACCGCTTCTGAGGCCGCGCGGCGCATCGCCGCCGGTTCCCTGACCGCTACCGCGCTCGCTGAGGCGTGCCTTGCGCGCATCACCGCGCGTGAGCCCGAGGTGCGCGCCTTTGCCTGGCTTGATCCCGCGCTGGTGCGGCGCGGGGCGGCGGCCATGGACAAGGGCGGGCCGCCCGCGCCGCTCAAGGGCATTCCGTTTGGCGTGAAGGATGTGCTGGATACCGCCGATATGCCTTCCCAATACGGCTCACCGATTTGGGCGGGGCATCGGCCAAGGAGTGATTCGGCAGCCGTCGCCATGGCGCGGGCGGCTGGCGCGCTGATTATCGGCAAGACCATCACGACGGAATTCGCCACGCGCCATCCGGGGGCGACGACCAATCCCGCGAATAAGCACCATACGCCGGGCGGGTCTTCATCCGGTTCGGCTGCCGGTGTCGCGGCTGGGTTTTTTCCGCTGGCCTTCGGTACGCAAACCGGCGGCAGCATCATTCGCCCGGCAGCGTTTTGCGGCGTTGTCGGCTTCAAGCCGAGCTTTGGCGCCATCCATCGCGGCGGCATGAAGGTAATGAGCGAAAGCCATGACACGATCGGCGTCATGGCGCGTAGTGTGGCCGATTGCGCGCTTTCCATGGGCGCGATGACCGGGCGCGATTACGGGAACCCCGAGGCCAAACTGCCCCGCGCACCGCGCCTGGCTTTTACCCTTGGCCCGCCCGCGGCCAAGGCAGCGCCCGAGACACTTGCCCTGTTGGAACATGCCATCGCCGCCTGCCGCAAGGCGGGTGCTGAGGTGGTGGAAATCACTCTGCCCGAGGTGATGACCGAAGCTTTCGACGCCCATGAATATGTGACGAATATGGAAGGCCTGCAGTCACTCGGCTGGGAATTGGCGGCAGCGCGGCCGCAGCTTTCCGATGTGATCAAGGAAAAGCTCGATTGGGCGAAGCGTTTCCCGACCGCGCAGCTTGATGCCTGCAAGTTGGTACAGGCCAAGGCGCGCGCAGCGCTGCCTGCTGCGATTGAAGGCTTTGATGCGGTGATCACGGCTTCTGCCGCCGGGGAAGCGCCGGCGGGGATTGGCTGGACGGGTGATGCTGCCTTCAATTCACTCTGGACCCTGCTGCATGGGCCATGTGTCACGGTGCCAGCCGGCGCGGGGCCAAAGGGCCTGCCGCTTGGTGTGCAAATCGCTGGCTGCATCGGCGAAGATGCGAAGGTGTTGGCGATTGGGGAATGGGTGAAGCAGGCGCTTTAGAGCGAGCGCCCGCTACCTTACCATGCTATAGCCCGGCACGCCTTTCAGCGCCTCGGTCGTATCAAAATCGCGCAGCACCGCGTCATCGGCCATTTCAACCTCAACGCAGCGATCGGCGTATTTGCCGGCGAGGTGACGCGCGCCGACATCGCCGGTAATCGCCAGCATTTCCGGCAGAAATTCGCGCGACCAAAGCATGGGATTGCCCTGCTTGCCACGAAAGGTCGGCATGACAATCGCGCGGCCTTCTTCGGGGTCAAAGGCCGCCATCAGCCGATCGAGCATGGCCGCACTCACCAACGGCATATCACCAAGACATACCATGAAGCCTTCAATATCTTCCGGCAAAGCACGCAGCCCGGCCTTCAGCGATGCGGAAAGCCCCTGCGCGTAATCCTCGGCAATTGCGAATTGCACCGCACGACCGCTGAGCGCTTCTTCCACCCGGTCATGCTCATGCCCGGTAACCACCACCACGGGCCGCGCATGGGAAGCAAGCACCTGATCCACCACGCGCACCACCATGGGCACGCCATCATTATCCGTCACCAGCAGTTTGTTCAGCGGCGCCATACGGCGGGAACGTCCAGCCGCCAGCACAATCGCCGCCACGCGGCGGCCACGACGCGGCGCCAGCGCCGGTGGTGGCGTGCGCGGCGCCTGGTCGCGCGGCAAGGGCCGCACTTCGATTTCCTTGAGAAGACCGCCCACACCCATGGCGCCGATATCTTCCGGCGTGACATCAAGCCCGGCGAAAAGCCGTTGCAGCACCCAATCAAAGCCATTCAGCTTGGGGCTGCGCGCACAGCCAGGCAGCACCATGGCGGGGATTTTGCCGATGTGGCCAAGGCAGAGCAGATTGCCGGGGTCAACCGGCATGCCGAAATGATCAATCGCCCCGCCGGCGCGCACAATAGCGGCAGGCCCGACATCGCGCCGATCCACCACGGCGGAAGCGCCAGCCACCAGCAGCATCTCCGCCCCCGCACGGCGCAGCCGCGACAGCGCATCGGAAATCGCGACCGTGTCATGGCGCACGCGTTCCACCGGCAGCAGCGTGCCGCAAAGCCCGGCGATGCGTTCTTCCGTCGCCTCCACCGCGCCTTCCATCACGCTTTCCTTGATGCCGGGCAGTTCAGACAGCACCAGCCCAACTTTCAAGGCACGGAAAGGATGAATGGCGAGCACGGGGCCCGCGCCGCTTTTCGCGACCGCTTCCACCACGCCCAGCATTTGCCCCGGCACGGCAAAGGGAATCACCTTGATGGTCGCAACCATTTCCTTGGTGTTCACGGGTGTGAAATTGGGCAGCGTCGCAATCGTCAGGCTTTCATCCACCGCATTCATGCGCGCGATGCGCTTGGTATCCAGCACCAAAAGCCCTGCCGTTTCCGCGAGGATATTCACGCGCCCGGTGGCGGCCCGCGACCGCGCCAGCAAGGGTGCTGCCAGAACCTGGCCCAGCCTTTCGGCGGCCTCATCTTCCGGCACATCGCCCACTTCAAGCCGCGCGGCGATGACCTCCCGATGCCCGCCCTCACGCAGCGCGGCGATGGCGCCATCATCCAGCACCGTGCCTTTTTTCAAGACGCGCCCCGTCAGGCGCATGGTATGCGCCAGGATCGCGCCCTTCGCTTCTTCAAGCCGCGTTGGGCCGAATATCATGCCGCAACACCAGGGATGGGCCGGACTGCGCCAAGCGCGGCGCCGCGCCGCGCTGCGACGATTTCCGCCATGATGGAAAGCGCAATTTCCGGCGCCGTAATGGCTTCGATATTCAAGCCAACTGGCGCATGGATGCGCCCCATGGCTTCCGAGGTATGACCAAGCTCGGTCAGGCGCGCGATGCGCTTGGCATGGGTGCGCCGGCTGCCGAGCGCGCCGATATAAAACGCCTCACTCTTCAGCGCCGCATCCAAGGCGGGATCATCCAGCTTCGGGTCATGCGTCAGTGTCACCACCGCGGTGCGCGCATCAGGCGCCAAAGCTTCCATCGCCTCATCCGGCCAATCGGTGGAAAGCGTGACACCGGGCAGGCGTTCTTCACTGGCGAAGGCGCGACGCGGGTCCACCACCACCATGACAAAGCCGAGCGGCG
>JADCFR010000164.1 GCA_020249415.1 Roseomonas sp.
AATGTCGAAAGCCTTTCCGCGATTGATGGCGGGATAATGCTGCAAGCCCCGCCGGGCACACAGATTCGTCATTTCGTGCTTGGCAATCGCGTGGTGATTGACGTGGTGGACGGGGCTGAGACCAGCGAAGCCACGCCCCCGGTGGGCACTGCTTCTCCGCCAACGGCGGCGCCTGCGCGCGCGGCCAACACACCAGCAACGCCAGCCACAACGCCACCGCCTGCGCAGGCTGGCGGAACCCAGCCCCCCTCAGCGCCACGACCAACCGCTGACCCACCCGCCACGCCGGCAGCGCGACCGCCGCCCACGGCGCCGCCTCCACGTGAGGCCGCGCCACCGACAAGCCAGGCTGCCACCGCATCCGCCCCGGTCCCTTCCGCGGCGGATGTTTCGCGTGCCGGCCCTGGGGCGAATGTCACCGCAACACCCCCGGTTGCGCCAGCGCCAAGCCCCGCGCCACCGGCGGTTTCACCAGCGCCGCCGGCTGCGGCCCCGGCCCCGACACCTGTTCAGGCACAGCCTATCCCGGCGGCACGCCCCCTGGTCGTGGTACCGCCCCGGCGCACCACCCCGGTTGGGCTTTTGGCGGAAGGTCGGGCCATTTCGCTTGATCTGGGGGCCGAGACCGCCGCTGCCATCTTCCGCCATGGCGATTGGGTTATCGCGGTCTTCGATCGGCCCGAAGCGCTTGACCTTTCGCAGCTTCAGGGCAGCGCGATTTTCCGCAGCATGGAAACACGCCAGACCGGTGATGCCACCATTCTGCAAATGCGCCTTGCGCAGCCCGGAACGCTGCGCCCAAGGCGCGAAGGAAATACCTGGGTGATGGAAGCCTTCCGCGACGCAGTGGATGCCAATCGCGCGCTGACAGCCATGACACCGGAATTGGATCAGGGTCCGCCCGCCCGTTTGGTGCTGCGCGCCGCGCGTCCCGGGCGAAGTGTGACCGTGCTTGACCCCGAAACCGGCAGCCCGCTGTTGGTGGGCACGCTGCGGGAAGCGGGACAGGCGGTTGCCATTGGTCGGCGCCAGCCGGAATTCCAGTTGCTGCCTGCCATGTTGGGGGTGGCCGTGCTGCCGCGGGGCGACAATATCCAACTCCGCGCGCTGAATGATCGCTTCATCCTGCAAGCCTCGGGCATGGATTCCCTCAGGCTTGGGGTAGATGCGGGCCGCGAGCCCCTGGCCGAAGCCGCGACGCTCAGCCGCATCATGGACCTGCCTTCGGCGAGCTCTGCCACGCTGTTGGAAAGGCTACGCACAGCGTCAGCCAATATCGCTTCCGCCGGGCCGCTTGGCCGTTCGGAAGCGCGGCGCCATGCGGCGGAAACGCTGCTCGCCCTTGGCATGCCGCAGGAAGCCCAGGCCATGGCGACACTCGCCTTGCAGGAGGATCCACGTGCGGGCGCCGATGCGCGGCTGGTGATGGTGCAAGCCGCCGCAGCCCTGGTCGCCGGGCGAGAGGCTGAGGCACGGCAGCTTGAAAACCCACAATTGCCCGCGAGCGACGAAACCACGCTTTGGCGCGGTTTTCTGGCCGCTGCCCGGGGTGATCATGCGGTGGCCGGACCTGCCATTGCCGCCAGCCTGCCCATTCTCATGTCCTACCCCGTCCCTCTGGCGCAGCGCCTTTTCCCCATCGCCATGGAAAGCCTTGCCGCCGCCGGAGAACTGACCGCGGCCAATCGCCTTGCGGATGCTGATCCTGACAATCCCAGCCTCAATCTGGCGCGCGGCATGATCGCCGAAGCCGATGGCCGGATTGAGGATGCCTTGGCGGCTTACCGCCAGGCCATCCAGGGGCGGGATAGGCTGCGCCGCGCCCGCGCCATCCGGCGCAGCGTGGAATTGCGCCTCGCCGTCGGCCAGCTTGATGCGGCTGGCGCCATTGCCGAATTGGAAGCCGCGCTGTTTGCCTGGCGCGGCGATGCCGATGAGATGAATGCGCGTATCCGCCTTGCCGAATTGCAGCGCGAAGCCGGCAATGGCCGTGCCGCCTTCGAATTGCTGCAGGAAACCCAGCGCTTCTTCCCCGAACGCGACAATGATCTGCGCATGCATTTGCGTGCTGCCTTCGCGGCCGCCTTGCAAAGCGCACCGCCCTTGAATGCGGCTGCCTTTTTTGATGCGCATCCGGAATTCCTGCCGGAAGATGACGCCGGCATCCGTTCCGTGCTCACCTTGGCTGATCGGCTGGCCGCACTTGACCTGGTGGACCGCGCTTCCGCCGTGCTGCGCGATGCCCTGGCGCGGCTGAGCGACCCTGTGGCACGCCGCCCGGTCAGCACGAAACTCGCCGCCATACGTCTGGCCGAGGGCGATGCGCCCGGCGCCCTGGCCGCGCTCGATGCCGGGACTGATGGCAATGGCCAGGAGGTCGAGCGCGCCATCCTGCGCGGGCGCGCTTTGGCGCGC
Organism: Roseomonas sp.; assembly: GCA_020249415.1. Lineage (GTDB taxonomy): Bacteria > Pseudomonadota > Alphaproteobacteria > Acetobacterales > Acetobacteraceae > Neoroseomonas. The sequence continues at coordinate 2,416 of JADCFR010000164.1, forward strand.
GCCGGCAATCGCCGCGTCGCGGAAGGGCTGCTTTCCGAATTGGGCGATGATGGCGCGGAAGCGCTGGCGGAGGTGCGCGCGACGGCGCAGGATTGGCGGGGTGCTGCCTCGGCCATGATGAACCACATTGACGCCAAGGTGCCGGCGGCACCGGCGCCCTTGAATGCCTCCATGCGCCGTGATTTGGCGCGCGCCGCCGCCTATGCCGCCATGGCGAATGATACCGCGACGCTCGCGCAACTCCGCGATAACTTTGGCGCGCGGATGCAGGGCGGGCCGCTTGCGGAGGCTTTCACGCTGCTGACGGGCGAATCGCTCCGTGGTGTGCAGGATTTGCCGCGGCTGCAACGCGAAATCAGCCAATTGCGCCTGCTGCCGGAAAGATTGAGCGGGCTGAATACGCCATCGCCAGCCGCAACAGCGGCTGCCCCGGCAGCCGCACCGCCAAGGCGATAAAGATTTTGGCCCTTACTTAGACTGGCAGGAAAATTCTTGGGCTCCCGCCCTAGATTTCCCTTGCATCACCGCCCCGCTTGTCCCATATGCCGCAATCGTTGACCCCCGATCAGAATTCCCTGATCACCCTGGTCATCTGCTGGCTGGAAGGAGCCCTGCTATGGAAGCTCTCGTCCAACCGGGGATGGTCTCGGATTTGCCGAGCGACACCCGGAATACCGACGAAGACGTCTCGGCCCATGCCGAGAAGGATTATTTCGTTCAGCGTAACGGTGTGCGCTACGCCGGGACGCATCTGATCGTGGATTTGTGGGGGGCGACCAATCTGGACGACCCGAACCACATTGATGCGGTGCTGCGTGAAGGGGCGCTCGCCACCGGGGCGACGATCCTGCATGGGCATTTCCATCATTTCTCGCCCAATGGCGGGGTTTCCGGCGTGCTGGTGCTGGCGGAAAGCCATGTGTCCATCCACACTTGGCCAGAACGCGATTACGCCGCGCTTGATATCTTCGTCTGCGGCGATTGCGACCCGTATAAGGCTATCCCGGCGCTCAAGCGCGGCTTCCTGCCGGAGCGCGTGCAATTGGCCGAACATAAGCGCGGCCTGATCGGCTGATTGCCTCTCATTGTCGTTTTGGTGGGGCCGGGTGGCAGCACCCGGCCTTTCATTATGGAAGGGTGCCGCCATGGCGACCGATAGCTGGATCAATGAAACCCTCTACGCCGCTTGGGGGCAGCGTTTTCGCGTGAAGCGCGAATTGGCGCGCGTGCAGTCGGATTTTCAGGATATTGTTGTCTTTGAAAGCGAAACCCATGGCCGGGTGATGCTGCTTGATGGCGTGGTGCAGATCACCGAAGGCGATGAATTCGTCTATCAGGAAATGATCACCCATGTGCCGATCCTCGCCCATGGCGCCGCCAAGCGCGTGCTGATCATCGGCGCTGGCGATGGCGGCGTGCTCAAGCGCGTGTTGCAGCATCGCGGCGTTGAAAAGGCCGTGATGGTGGAAATTGATGGCGAGGTCGTGCGGCTTTCCAAGGAATTCCTGCCCTCCATTGGCGGCAATGCCTGGGCGGACCCGCGCGCCGAGGTGATCATTGGCGATGGCATTGATTATGTGCGTGTGGCGCCCGCGGAAAGTTTCGATGTGATTATCGTGGACAGCACGGACCCGATCGGCGTGGGTGAGGTGCTGTTCACCGATGAATTCTACGCCAATGCGGCACGCATCCTCTCCCCGCGCGGTCTGATCGTCAATCAATGCGGCGTGCCCTTCATGCAGGCTGATGAATTGCACGAAACATCGCGCCGACGCGCGAAATCCTTCCCTGATAATTGGGCCTATGTGGCGGCGGTGCCGACCTATGTTGGCGGCTTCATGACGCTCGGTTGGGCGGCGAAGGATGCGTCCTGCCGTGCGGTCGCGACTGATGAAATCCGCCGCCGTGCGCAGGCTTCCGACATTTTGGGCACCACGCGCTATTGGACGCCGGAAATCCATACCGGCGCCTTCAACCTGCCGCCCTATATCGCGGAAAATCTGCCGGGCGCCTGAGCGCGGATCGGCAAGGATCCGCATCACCAAAAGAAATGCTTCAAGTCAGGTTGAAGCCCTGCACGAGACTGCCCGAGACCAGGCGCCAGCCATCCACCAGCACGAAAAAGATCAGCTTGAAGGGCAGGGCCACCACGGTCGGCGGTAGCATCATCATGCCGAGCGACATCAGAAGGCTCGCAATCACCATATCAATAATCAGGAAGGGCAGAAACAGCAGGAAGCCGATTTCAAAGGCGCGCTTCAATTCGCCGACAATGAAGGCCGGGACCAGGGCGCGCCAGGGCGTTTGCGCGGGGTCCGTCACGGCCTGAATGCCACCGAGATCCATGAACAGGATCAGATCATCCTCGCGGATATTGGCCACCATGAACATGCGAAAGGGCTGCGCCGCCGCCGCCAACCCATCCAATTCAGACATCCGCCCTTCGGTCATGGGCACAATGCCCTGCGTCCAGGAAGCCTCAAATACCGGCTGCATCACAAAGAAGGTCAGGAACAGCGCAAGCCCGATCAGCACCGGATTGGGCGGGATGCCCGGCGCCCCGATGGCGCTGCGCAGCAAGGACAGCACAATCACAATGCGCGCAAAGGCGGTTGCCATCACCAGCAGGGAAGGGGCCAGTGACAGCAGCCCGATCAGCGCGGTCAATTGCACCAGCCGCGCCGTGGCACCCGGCTGGCCGGTCTGGCCCAGATCAATCGAAACACTCTGCGCCAGCGCAGTACCCGCGGGCAGCGCCAGCACCGCCAGCGCCACAAGGACCCAAAAACCGGTTTTGCGCATCATGATTTGGGCGATTCCTCATTCCTGGGCGGCAGCCAACCAAGGCAGACATCCTGCGGCCCCCCGGTCAATAGCAGCACTTCCCGCCCATCACAGCGAAGGATGATCACGCGCCGGCGCGCATCCAGCGCCAGCACTTCCTGCAATTTCAGCCTTTGCCCGCTGGTTTGCGGCGCGAGGCCCGTGGCGCGCAGCAGGCGCGCCAGTAGCAGGATCAGCCCAAGCACAAAAAGCAGCGCGATGCCGGCGGTGAGCCAATTGGCGAGACTTAAACTCATGGCCGGCCCCCTTGGCTGACTGGCCTGGGCAGGGCCGCTTGCAGCCTGTCCACTTGGCCGAGCAAAGCCTCAAGCCCGCGGCGCAGCGTAGGTGCCATGGCCGGTGGCGCCTCCTGTGCTGCGGCGCAAAGCCGGGCGATTTCGCCATCAAGCCCGGTAAGATCAAGCGCATACCCCTCGGCAAGACTTGCCTCTGCCTGGGTCAGGCTTTCCCCCATGGCCTTGATGGCGGCCAGCACCGCCAAGCCATGCTGGCTGGCGGCGGCGCCTGGAATATCCTCGGGATGCGTGTTCACAGGGTCATCCAACAGGTTTTTGGCAAAAAAACCATTAGAAATTGTTGTAACGGGTCGCGTTTTAACGCATTTTGGCCCGTAACGTGCAAGGATGGAATCATGGACCCGACCAAGACCGGACCGATTGCCCTCGCCGAACAGCGGCTGCGCTGGACGGAAGCGCGTCAGCGCGTGCTCGCGCAGAATATCGCCAATGCGGATACGCCGAATTATCGGCCCTCTGATATGCAGCCCTTTGCCAAGGTACTGTCCGGCAAGCTGACCGAACGGCAGTTGGTGGCGACCAATGCCAACCACCTGCAATCGACACGCCACCAGGATGGCCGGACGCTGAAGGAACGCATTTCCGCCAATCGCGACCCGAGTGGTAATGCGGTTTCCCTTGAACGCGAAGCGCTGCGCGTGGCGGATACCGATTCGGCCCATGCCACTGCGCTATCGGTGCGTCGTCGCTATATTGCCATGTTCATGACCGCCCTTGGGCGGAATCAGGCTTGAGAGAGGCGCTGAGCCATGGAACTTGATCGCGCAATTCGGATCGCGGCAGCCGGGATGGATGTGCAGAGCGCTCGGTTGCGGGTGGTCGCGGAAAACCTGGCCAATCGCGACACCACATCGGAAATGGCGGGGGGTGATCCCTATCGGCGCAAGACCGTGACCTTTGCCAATCGCTTTGAGCGCGCCTTGGGCGCCAATACCATTCGTGTGGCACGGGTTGGCACCTCCAAGGGTGACTTTCCAACGCGCCATGACCCAACCCACCCTGCCGCGAATGCCCAGGGTTATGTGAAGACACCAAATGTGAATTCCACCATCGAAGTGATGGATATGCGCGAAGCGCAACGCAGCTACAGCGCCAATCTTTCGGTATTGGAAGTCTCCCGCGGCATGTTGACCCGCACCATTGAGGCGATGCGCTGATGCCCCTGCCCCTGACCCCTGGCGGTGCTGCCGCTGCCTATCGTGCCAATATGGCGGCACCCTCTGCCACGCCTGCCGCCATGGGTGGAGGGGAGAGCGCAAGCTTCGGCGAAGCCCTGTCCCGCGCCGTGCAGAATGCCGTCAATACCAGCCGAGAGGCTGAAGCGGCTTCCGCGCGCGGTTTGATGGGGCAAGGCAGCGTGACGGATCTCGTGGTCGCCGTGGGCCGAGCAGAACTCACCTTGCAAACCGCCGTCGCGGTGCGCGATCGCGTTGTGGCGGCCTATCAGGAAGTGATGCGCATGCCGATCTGACGCCTGATCGGCGTCACGCATGTGGTGGGAAAGGCAGCGCGATGGGCGGCATCGCTGAAGCAAGCCGGGAAGCGCTTTGGGTCTCTCTGCAAATCGGTGGGCCACTGCTGGTGTTGCTGCTGGTGGTGGGGCTTGTGGTGGCCGTGTTTCAGGCACTGACCCAGGTGAATGAGGCAAGCCTTTCCTTCCTGCCGAAAATGGCCGCGCTGGCCGTCGCCCTGATCCTGCTGACACCCTTCTTCACTGGTGTGATGCGTGGCTATACGCAAAACCTCTTTGACATGATGATTCAGGTCGGCTCAAGGCCTTAGTGATGACCGAAGCTGAATGGCTTGCCGCGCTGCCTGATATGGTGTTTCGCGCCATCCTGCTGCTGGCGCGCATCGGTGCGGTGGTGATGATCATGCCGGGCCTGGGCGAGCAGGAAGTGCCCAGCAATTATCGCCTGGGACTCGGGTTTGCGCTGGTCGCGGTGCTCTACCCTGTGCTGTCGCCCGCCTTGCCGGCGACCCCGGATGCGGTGGGCGAAATGCTGCGCCTGATCCTGATCGAAATCGCCATCGGCATTTGGTATGGCGCGCTGGCGCGGCTGGTGACGCTCGCCATGACCATGGCAGGGCAGCTTTTCGCGCTGCTGCTCGCGCTTTCGCAATTGCTGGTGCCGGACCCTGCTGTGGGCGGGCAGAATGCCATTACGGGTCGGTTTTTTGCGTTGCTCTCCGTTGTGTTGCTGCTCAGCACTGGGCTTTACGCCCTGCCGCTGCGCGCGCTTGCCGAAAGCTATGCGGTGCTGCCGGTGGGCGAGGGGTTTCCGGCCGGGCTGGGTGCAGAAGCCATGGCGGCCGCGGTTGGGCAAAGCTTCCTGCTGGCGCTGCAACTCATGGCGCCCTTTCTCATGCTCTCCGTTGTGCTGAATGTCGCCTTTGGCCTGCTGGCACGGATTGCGCCGCAGGTGCAGGTCTACTTCCTGGTGGTGCCGGGGCAGATCGTGCTTGGCCTTTTGCTGCTCGCCCTGTTATTGCCAGCCATGCTCGGACTTTATGCCAGTGTCGCGCGGGAGACTTTCCTCGCCCTGCCCGGGGTGCGTTGAGCCATGTCGGGCAGCAGCGGTGGCAATGAGGATGGCGGCCAGGACAAGACAGAAGAAGCCACGCCAAGGCGAATCGAAAAAGCGCGGGAGGAAGGGCAGATCGCCATGTCCCGCGAAGTGGTGGGTTTCGTCGCCCTGGGCTTCGCCTTGATCGGCATGACCCTGGGCCTACCCCCGCTTGGCTATGAATTGATGCGCGGCATGCGCGGTGTGCTGGAAAATGGACATCAATTGCAGGTCGGGCTTGTCGCGACCGAGATGATGCGCCTTGGCCTGCTTGCGGCGCTCCCGGTGATGGGCTTGGCCATGATTGGCGCCATTGCAGGCACCATGCTGCAAAGCCGCGGGCTGGTCTCTGCCAAGGGTCTCAAGCCGCAATTCTCCCGCATCAACCCCGCCTCTGGCATCAAGCGCCTGCTAGGCCCGGAAGGCGGCATTGAATTCCTGCGCACGCTGATCAAGCTTGGCGTGGTCGGCGCAGCACTTTGGTGGGCGATCGGTGATCCCAATGACCTGCGGACAGTATTGTCCTTGGGCCCTGGCGAGCTTTTGCGGCTGATGGTGCATGCCGGGATGAATCTTTTCATCGCGGCCATGATCGCCTTCGCGGCCATCGCCGTGCTGGATTATCTGGTGGTGCGGTTTCGCCATTTGCACAAGCTCCGCATGACGCGCCAGGAATTGCGCGAAGAAGTGAAGGAAAGCGAAGGCGATCCGATCATCAAGGGACGGATCAGGAATATCCGTATGGCCCGCGCGCGGCGGCGCATGATGGCGGCCGTGCCCAAGGCGGCGGTGGTGATCACCAACCCAACCCATTACGCCGTTGCCCTTGCCTATGACGAGAATTCCCAGGCAGCCCCGAAAGTTGTGGCGAAGGGCACTGAGGCGGTGGCGGCACGCATCCGTGCCTTGGCCGAGGAATCCAATGTGCCCCTGGTGTCCAACCCGCCCCTGGCGCGGGCATTGTTCAAGCTGGAACTGGATACCGAAATCCCGGCTGAACATTATCAGGCAGTCGCGGAGATCATCGCCTATGTCTGGCGCCTCCGTGGTCGTGCGGGGGCGGCTGCGTGAGTGGGAGGGCTGAGGCGGCGGCGGATTCCTTCCGTCGGCTTTTTGAGTCGGAGGAAGAAGCCGGGCTTGCCGTCTTGGATTCGGAAGGGCGCATTCGGGCCGCAAGTGCGGTGCTCGAAAGGCTTTGTGCCCAAGGGCCGGCACCGGGGCCCGGGCGCGATCCGGCGCTACTGTTTGCGGAAGCAAGCCAGGAAGCGGTGCGCCAGATCATCACTGTCGCTTTGGCCGGCCCGCCCGCGCCGCCGGCCGTTGAAGCCAGGCTTGCCGTGCCAGATCAGGCGCCAGATGCCGCCGTGGAAGTGCATTGCCGCCCGCTGCGCGGGGAACCGGGCGCCTTGCTTCGGGTGCTTGATATCACCGCGCGGCGGCGACGGCAGGCGCAATTGGAAGAAGCGGCGCGGCTGGAGGCAGTCGGGCGGCTTGCCGGCGGGGTTGCGCATGATTTCAACAATCTGCTCGCTGCCGTGGGGGCGGCGGCGGAAACTGCGCTGGCACGCGGGCAGGATGCGGCAACGTCTGAGGATTTGCGCCAGATATTGGACAGTGCCGGGCGCGGCGCGCGGCTGGTGCGTCAGCTTCTGGCCTTTGCCAGCCGGCAGGCGGTGCAGCCGCGCGTGGTGGCGCTCGATCGCGCCGTGGATGGCATGGCACCGCTGCTGGCGAGGCTTTTGGGCCGGCGCATTCCGATCGCGCTTGACCTGGAACGCCCCGGCCCCTGCGCGCGCGTGGACCCCAGCCATATTGATCAGGCGCTGATGAACCTGGCCGTCAATGCGCGCGATGCCATGCCCAAGGGCGGCAAGCTGCATATTTCGGTCAAAAGCCGCGATCTTCAGGCGCCCGAAGCAGCGCAGGGTGGTACCATCGCCCCCGGCCCCTGGGCGGTGCTGGAAGTGGCCGATGAAGGTGCCGGGATGGAGCCCGAGCTGATCTCCCGCATCTTTGAGCCCTTCTACACCACCAAGCGCGATGGCGGCGGCACGGGGCTTGGGCTTTCGACCGTGCTTGGCATTCTCAGGCAATCAGGGGGGCATGTCTCGGTGCGCTCCCGCCCTGGGGAAGGCAGCCGCTTTCGGTTGTGGTTTCCGCGCGTCGCCGCTGAGCCGGACACGACGGTTGCGCATACGCCGGGGGTGCATGCGCTGGGCGCCGGGCGACGGCTTTTGCTGGTGGAAGATGAGGCGCCCCTGCACCGCTTGCTGACCCGCGCGCTGACAACTGCAGGCTATGAGGTGACGGCGGTGGAAGATGGTGAAGCCGCCCTTGGTGCCATCGCCGCTGGCCTGAAGCCCGATTTGGTGATTTCGGATGTCGCCATGCCGGGCAGTGTTGATGGCCTGACCCTTGCCCGCCGTCTGCGGGAGACTGAGCCCGATCTGCCCATTGTGCTGATGTCCGGCTATGCGGAAGGCACACTCAGCGGTGAGGTCGTGTCCGAGAATTTCCTGTTTCTGCAGAAGCCTTTTCGCATTTCGGAAATGCTGGCGCAGGTGGCAAGCGCACTCATGCGGCGCTGAGTTTTCGGTTGCTGCTGATCACCCCAGTCCTTGTGCAATCGCTTCGACATCCGAAGCCGCTGCGGCGCCTGGATGGCGCGTCAGCAGCGGCACCTGATGGCGGATCGCGTCCCGAACCTTCAGGTCACGCCGCACAATCCCGGCCAAGGGAATTTCGCGCTTCAGAAAGGCGCCGGCGGCACGGCGCAGCGCCTCATAGGTGCGCTGCCCGCTGGAGCGGTCATCGGCCATATTCACCACAATGCGCGACACGCCGCTGGAATTATCCATGCCGTGCAGCTTCAGGACCGCATAGGCATCGGTAAGGCTGGTCGGTTCTTCGGTCGCCACCACCAGCAGCAAATCCGCCGCCGCCGCGATGCGCCGCTGCGCCATATCCAACCCGGCGCCAAGATCAACCACCACATCCTGCCAATGTGCCCGCGCGCTGCCGAGCGCCGCCAGAAAGGCATCCAGCGCCGCGGGGTTAAGGGACGCAAGCGCCCCTGACCCGGAACGCCCGGCCAATACATCAAACCCCGCATCGGGGATACGTGTGGCGACCTCAGCAAGGGTTATTTTGCCCGAAAGCACGGCGGAAAGATCACGTTCTGGCTGAATGCCAAGCTGAACATCAATATTCGCAAGGCCGAGATCAGCATCCGCCAACAACACGCGCCGCCCCTTGCGCGCCAATGCCTGGGCCAAGCTGATCGAAAACCAGGTCTTGCCCACCCCTCCCTTGCCCGAGGCAACCACGATCATGCGCCCACGCTCGGACGCGAAACTGCCTTTCGACATCAAGCGGTTTCCTTCCCAAACCCTGGAGCCCCGCCTTGTGCAGCCCCATTCTGTGCTGAGGAGAGCAAGCGCGATGCCAAGCCTTCCGGGGTCAAGGTTTCAAGCCCATCCGCGACTTCGGGGCCGATGCCTGCTTCGGTCAGAGAAAGCGGTCCCGCCTTGGCGGCCATAAGTACACTCCCTAGCCGCCGCGCGGCATCAAGCCGGGTAGGCAAAAGATGGCGCGCGCCAAGTGCTGCGAAGGCGCGGGCCAAATCACCGGCCTCAGCCGCGTCAAGCCCCGCCGGCAGCACCAGGGCCATATCCGCGCCTGCCTGGATGACCAGCTGGTGCAATTGCCGTGCCTGATCGGCATTGAATGGGTTGCAGCCGGCGGTATCAATCAGGACTGGCTGGCCTGGGTTGCGATGCGTCAGCGCCTTGGCGAGCATGGCAGGTGTTGGTGCCACCGCCAAAGTCACACCCAAGACACGGGTGAAGGCGGCAAGCTGTTCCACCGCACCGGCACGCTGGCCATCGGTGGTGATCACCAAAGGCGGCGCACCCGCCAGCACCAGCCGCGCAGTCAGCTTCGCAACGGTCAGGGTTTTGCCCACCCCAGGCGGGCCACACAGCAGCAAGGGCCGTTCACGGCCAGAGGGTAAAGGCGCGAAGCTCAAGGCCTCGGCAAGGCTTTGTTGCAGCGGCGTCCTGGCCAGAAGCTGAAGCAATTCCTGCGGAATATTGTGAAAATCAAGCGGCCCGGGTGCGGCAAGGGGCGCCGCAGTCGTCAGCGGCTGGATCAGTAGCGGTTCATCCGGTTCAAGGGCTGCGGTGACTTCAATGCCGTGGCGGGTGCGATGCTGCTCAAGAATAATGGCATCAGCGCCAAGTTCGGCGCGGATTTGCGCCATTGCTTCGGCTATCGTCGCGGCTTGGAATAATTTGACCCGCATTGCTCAGCCCGCCGCCCTTGCGAATCCGTGACCGCCCCGCATCATGATCTCAAAGTGATCCCACCGTGCGGATGCGCGCGCGCGGATGGATTTCGGTATGCGCCAGCACCGGGGTTGAAGGGCGGAAGCGTTCCACAATGGCGCGCACATGGGCGCGAATGGCGCCTGAACAGACCAGCACGGGCTGTTCGCCCATGGCATTCGCCTTGTCGAAAACATCGCGCAGCTTTTGCATGAATTCCGAAAGCTTGGACGGCGCCATGGCAAGCTGGCGATCATCAGCGGGGCCAATGAGTGCTTCGGTAAAGGCGACTTCCCAATCGGCGGAAAGGGTGATCATGGGCACATAGCCTTCGGGTCCACGCGCCGCATCGGAAAGCTGGCGCGCCAGCCGCTGGCGCACAATTGCCAGAATGCCGGGGACCGTGCGCGCGCCGGCGGCATTGGCTTCCTGAATGCCTTCCAGGATCGTCGGCAGGTCCCGAATGGAAACCCGTTCCGCGAGCAGGCTTTGCAGAATGCGCTGAATGCCGCCAACGCCGATCGGCTGCGGTACCAGATCAGAAACGAGCTTCTTCTGTTCCGCCGGCAGTTCATCCAATAGCTTCTGCGTCTCAGAAAAGGAAAGCAGCTCAGCCATATATTCGCGGACGATTTCGGTGATATGGGTCGCGACCACACCGGCGCAATCCACCACGGTGCAACCGCGCGCCAGCGCTTCCTCTCGCCGCGCTTCATCTATCCAAAGCGCGGGCAGGCCAAAGGTCGGTTCCGTGCAGCGTTCACCGGGCATATCCGGAATGCCGCCCGATGGATCAATCGCCAGCAGCAAGGGGTGACGCAATTGTCCCTTGCCGGCTTCGATTTCCTTGACCTTGATGATATAAGTATCGGATGGCAGCGCAAGATTATCCTGAATGCGCACGGAAGGCAGCACGAACCCCATTTCCTGCGCGATTGACCGCCTGAGGCCCTTGATCTGTTCCGTCAGACGCGGCGCATCGCCGGCGGCGAGCGAAAGCAACCCATAGCCCAATTCCAGCCTGAGCAAATCCATCTTGAGGGATTCGGCAATGGGCAGATCAGCCTCTGGCGTCGGCAAGGGCGGTTTGCTCGCGGCAATGGCGCGCTGCTGTTCCTTTTGTGAGAGCCGCCAGGCACCATAACCCGCAGCCCCAGCCAGGGCCATGAAGGGCAGGAAGGGCATGCCCGGCATCAGCGCCATCACGCCCGAAGCGCCGGCAGCAATCGCGAGCGGCTTGGGGCTTGAGGCCAATTGTTCGATCAGCGCCTGATCCGTTGTACCTTCCGTGCTGCCCTTGGTCACCACGATACCGGCGGCGACCGAAACCAGCAGCGCCGGGATTTGCGTGACCAGCCCATCCCCCACGGTCAGCATGGAAAAATTGATGACGGCGTCGCCGAAGCCCATGCCATGGCGCAGCAGACCAATGGCGATCCCGCCCACCAGGTTGATGGCGGTGATGATCAGCCCCGCGATCGCATCGCCCCGGACGAATTTCGCGGCACCATCCATGGCGCCGTAAAAGCCGGTTTCCGCTTCCAATTCCTTGCGACGGGCGCGGGCCTGGTTTTCATCAATCAAGCCGGCCGACAAATCCGCATCAATCGCCATCTGCTTGCCGGGCATGGCATCCAGGCTGAAGCGCGCAGCGACTTCGGCAATGCGCCCGCTGCCCTTGGTGATGACCACGAAATTCACGATCAGCAGAATGAAAAACACAATCAGCCCAACCGCGACATCGCCGCCCATCAGAAAGCCACCAAAGGCGGAAATCACATGGCCGGCGGATTCCGGCCCCTCATGCCCATGGGTCAGGATGATGCGCGTGGTCGCCACATTGAGCGATAGCCGAAGGAGCGTGGTCAGCAACAGCAGGGTTGGGAAAGACGTGAAATCAAGCGGGCGCTGCAGGAACAGCGAGGTCATCAGCACAAGAACGGAAAGCGTGATGGAAATCGCGAGCCCAAGATCGAGCAGTACAACGGGCAGCGGGACAATAAGTACCACCAGCAACAGCGCCACACCCAGCGCCAGCGCCACGTCATTGCCGGGTTGGGCGCGCCTTAACCAAGAGGGGAGCAGCGTTTCCGACACGCGCTTCAGTCAGCCGTGGCAGAGGCTGGCATCTGCCCGGGAATGGGCGGCACCGAAACACCCGCAGCGCGGTATTCATGCAGCTTGTTGCGCAAGGTGCGGATGGAAATGCCGAGCATTTCCGCCGCCCGCGTGCGATTGCCAAGACAATGGGAGAGGGTTTCCAGAATCAATTCCCGCTCCACCTCCTCCATCCGGCGCCCGACCAGGGTCGCAGCGATACGCGGTTGGGCGCCTTGCGGTGCGGCGGTCGGCGCCGGCGCAACGGGTTGTGGCGCAGCTTCGGGCATGGCGGCGGTGATGGGCGCTGCCATGGCCGTGACCGTTGCGGGCACCATCAATTCAATCGCATCGGCGCCAATGGCGCTGCCTTCAGCCAAAAGCACGGCGCGATGCACGGCGTTTTCCAATTCGCGCACATTGCCGGGCCAGGGGTGATGCAGCAGCATGCCCTCGGCTTCCGGCGACAGCGGGCGGAGCGGCAAGCCATTGGCCTTGGCATAGCGTTCCGCGAAATAGCGGGCGAGGGGCTGGATATCGGCGGGCCTTTCGCGCAGAGATGGGATGCGCAGCCGCACCACAGCCAAGCGGAAGTAAAGGTCTTCGCGGAAGCGGCCCTTGGCAACTTCGGTTTGTAAATCACGATGCGTCGCGGCCAGGATGCGCACATCAACGCGGATGGGTGCGGTGCCGCCCAGGCGATCTATTTCGCGTTCCTGGATGGCGCGCAGGATCTTGGCCTGCAGGCGCGGGTCCATTTCACCAATTTCATCAAGCAGCAGCGTGCCACCATTGGCCTGTTCGAACTTGCCCTTGCGTGCTGCAACGGCGCCGGAAAAGGCGCCCTTTTCATGGCCGAATAATTCGCTTTCCAGCAGCGCTTCCGGCAGCGCGGCGCAATTCAGCGCCACAAAGGGTCCATTGGCACGGCGGGAGGCTGCGTGCATATGCCGCGCCAGCACTTCCTTGCCCGTGCCACTTTCCCCCGTGATCAGCACGGAAGCATCGGCGCGCGCGATCTGCGTTGCGCGATCCAGCAGCGCCACCATGGCCGGGTCCTTGACCACGGGCTTGTCCGCCTCACCCGCCACGGTTTGCAGCATGGCGGCGATCAATTCCGCATCGGGCGGCAGCGGCAGGAATTCCTTGGCGCCGGCGCGGATGGCGCGCACAGCGGCATCGGCATCATTGGGCCGGCCACAGGCGATGACGGGGCAGGCGATGCGTTCTTCCGCAAGGCAGGAAATCAACCAACCGACATCATGGGTGACATCACAAAGCACCAGATCAGCGCCATCGGCGCGCAGCTTGGCAAGCCCCGCCGCTGCCCCCTCGGCAACGGTCAGCCGCGCCCCGCGCGCGACAGCAATGCGCGCCGCTTGGCCAAGCTCGGCTTCCAGAGACCCGATAATCAGGACGCGCGCCATGTCAGGAAGCGCGGTCCGACTTCACGATTTCCGTCATGGTGATGCCGAGGCGATTATCATCCACCATCACCACTTCGCCGCGCGCAACCAGACGGTTATTGACGTAGATATCCACGGCTTCACCCAGGCGACGATCCAGTTCCACCACCGCGCCGCGGCCAAGCTTCAGCAATTGGCTGACCTGCATGGTGGCGCGGCCCAGCACAGCGCTGATTTGTACCGGGATGTCATAAACCGCATCAAGATCACGCATGGTTGCGCCTTGACCTTGCGGGCGTTGATCCTGGGCCGGCGGCGCCATGGCTTCGAAACTATCTGATCCGCTCATGTGTCTTTTTCCTAAAGCTTGGGGCCTTTCGAAGGCTGGCCGGTTTGCGAAGAAGGGCCAGCGACAGATCAGCCATTTTGAAGTTCGGGTTGCAGGTCAAGGCCAGCGGCGCTGAGCGCCTCGGCAATCGCGACGCGGCGCTTGGCAAGATCGAATTCGGCGCTACCGCCCTGCCAGGATGCACGCGCATCACCCGGGGCAAGGGTCGCATCCGGTACCAGCGTGACGGCAAGATCACCGATCAGAGGACGCACAGCTTCCATCAAACTGGGTGCGATGTGCAAATGCGCTTCCGGCAGAAAGGCCAAGGCCGGGCGCAGCCTGTCGGCGAAATCCGCAACCAGTGTCGCGCTCTGCTGCGCGGCGAGCCCCGGCAAGGCCGCATCCAGCATGGCGAGCGCAACCCGTGCAATACCTCGGCTGGCCTCGGCGGCGATCTCGGCCGAGGCCGCCTGGCTCGCGGCCAATTGCTTGCCAATGAGCGCGAGGCTCTCCGCCGCGCGATTGGCCACTTCCTGGGTCATGGAAGCGCGGCCGGCGGCAAAGCCATCCTCCCGCGCTGACGCTGCGACGGCGCGGAGCGTTTCCTCCATGGGGTCCGGTTCAGGCGGGGGCGGCGGCATGCGCGCCGCTTCTTCCCGCGCCGCATCCAAGGCTTCAATCAGCGATGTCGGCGCGAAATCCCGGATGAGTGCGGCGCGCGAGACTGGAACAAAACGGTCTGACATTAATACACCATCTCATCCTCACGCCCTTCCTGGAGCGTGATCTGGCCTTGCGCGGCAAGGTCCTTCGCCATCACCACGACAGCGGCCTGCGCCTCATCCACTTCACGCAGCCTGACGGGGCCAAGATTGGCCAGGTCTTCCTTGAACATCTTGCCCGCACGTTCGCTCATGTTCTTCAGGAACAGATCGCGCAGACTCTCCGAGGCGCCCTTCAGGGCCAGCAATAGCTGTTCCTTCGGCACATTGCGGATCAGCACCTGGACGCCCATCCCATCCAGCCGCACGAGATCATCGAAGGTGAACATCAGCGAGCGGATACGCTCGGCGGCATCGCGGTTGCGTTCTTCCAAGGCAGCCAGGATGCGGCTTTCTGATTGACGGTCCAGATTATTGAAGATTTCCGCCATCATTTCATGCGCATCGCGGCGCTGCGCGCGGGCAAGATTGGACATGAATTCGGCCTTGAGGGTTTTTTCAACACCTTCCAAGGCTTCCTTCTGCACGCTTTCCATGCGCAGCATGCGCATCACCACTTCCATGGCGAAGCTTTCGGGCAGCATGGACAGCACGCGCGCCGCGTGTTCGGATTTCACCTTGGTCAGCACCACGGCGACGGTTTGCGGGTATTCATTCTTCAGGTAATTCGCCAGCACCGCCTCATTCACATTGCCAAGCTTATCCCACATGGTCCGCCCGGCGGGGCCGCGAATTTCTTCCATGATTTGTGAAACGCGTTCCCTGGGCAGGGTGCGCAGCAGCATGCGTTCTGTGGTTTCCCAAGTACCAACAAGATTACCCGTCTGGCCGATGGTCTCCGCGAATTCGCGCGCCAGATCCTCAACCGCGGCGGCGGATACGGTACCCAGGCTCGCCATGGCCTGGGAAATATCGCGGATTTCATCCTCATGCATCATGGCGAATAGTTTGGACGCGTGTTCCTCACCCACCGCCAGCATGAAGGTCGCGGCCTTTTGCGGGCCACTCATCTTGCCGCTCATGCCGCTTCCTCCGGCGGGGCGATCCAGCGTCGGATCACGTTCAGCGATTGTTCGGGATTATTCTCCACCAATTGCTGCAATTGATTGATGGATGAAGCCCGCATCTGCCCCTGCACCATGGCAAGCGTCACCATGCCCTCCGGGTCTTGCGCCGGACCGCCCGCAACGGCAGGAAGCCCGCCACTACCGGCGAGCGCCGCACCGCCAGCCGCCCCGGCCAAGGCGCCGCTTTGCGATGGCTTCGCCAGGGTCACCAAGCGTTTCATTGCTGGGCGCCCAAGAAGCAGGATTGCCACAAGCGCGACCAGCGCGAAAAGCGCACTTTCGATAATGCGCGCTACGGTGGAGGAGGTGAAGGCGATATCAAAGAAGCTGCGCTCAGCGCTATCCACCGGCAATGGGGGTTCGGCAAAGCGCATCGCAACAACCTCCACCCTGTCGCCGCGGCGTTCGTCGAAGCCCACCGAACTGCGCACCAGCGTTGCAATACGCGCCAATTCCTCGGCCGAACGCTCACGATATTGCGGCGGACCATTGGCCTGGGGCTCCCAAACGCCATCCACCAATACGCCAATGCTGATGCGCCGGATGATGGGTTGATCGCGCGTTGTGCTGCGTGTGGTACGGCCGATTTCGAAATTGGTCGTTTCTTCCTGGCGGCTTTCCTGCGTGCTGCCCGGCGCGTTTTCATTGCCGGGCAGGTTGTTCTGCACCGTGGTGGGCGCGGGTTCAGTGCCGCGCGAGCTTTCCTGCACACTCTGCTGGCTGCGCGCTACCTGATTATCCGGGTCAAAGCGTTCTTCCGTGATCTGGACGCGATCAAAATCCATATCCACCGTGGCTTCCGCCCGCACGCGGCCAGGGCCAAGGCTGCGTTCCAGCATTTCCTCGACCGACCGCGCCAGGCGTAATTCCTGACCACGGCGCATTTCTTCCTGGGACGCTGCCGCCGCCGGTCCCGAAAGCGCCTGGCCGCCGCGTGCCAGCAGCGCGCCGCGCGAATCAACAATGGAAACATTCTGCGGCCGCAAGCCCGGCACAGCGGTGGAGACAAGATGCAGCACAGCCTGAATCGCTTCCCGATCAAGCCGTTGCGCGCCCTGCATGGTCAGCATGACAGAGGCCTGCGCATCGCCCCTTTCGCGCGAAAAGGCCTCACGGCGCGGCAAAACCAGATGCACCCGCGCAGCCCGCACGCCGGAAAGTGTGGAAATGCTGCGTGCCAATTCGCCTTCCATGGCGCGCACGCGATTCATATCCTGCTGGAAGGGTGTGGTGGTTAAACTTTCAGATCGATCAAATATTTCGTAGCCGACATTGCCACCGGCTGGCAGGCCTTCTCGCGCCAGCGAAAGGCGCACCCGCCCCACCTGATCATCCGGCACCATGATGCGTGTGCCATTGCCTTCAATGCGATAGGGCACGCGCGCCCGATCAAGCGCGGCAATGACCTGCCCGGCATCGCGCTGTTCCAGATCAGCGTAAAGCAAGCCCATCACGGGCTGGCTGGCGCGGATCACCAGCCAAGCAATCAGCCCAGCCACCACCAGGCCAGTGCCAGCAAGGGCAAGCAGGCGCCCCATGCCCAAGGCACGCAATTGAGCGACGAAATTCCCCATCACCCCTAACCTTTTCCCCAAGCGTCCCCTGGGCCGAAACCCCACCTAGGAAACTAACGTATACCAAATAGGCAAAAATTTCCTCAACGGAAATGTGATAATTCGAAAAATCTGACAGAAAAGTGCCACCTATCTCTTTTTTAACACACAGAGATCCCCGGCGACCTCCCGGCCCTTGCGCAGCAAGCCCAAGCCAGGCGCTAGCATTTGGCTTTAAAGCCCCCCAAGCCACGCGGGGGCTCAACCCCCAAATCGCCTGGGCGAGGCGTCTGAAATGGGTGAAGCGGTGTCTCAGCCCCCCGAACTGACGCTCCGCAGCTTGTCGAAACTCGCCTGCAATTGGCCAAGCAGCAGCTTCACATCGCCCCCCACCCTTTCGGCCCCGGTCACGGTGCCGATGGTCGTGAAGGGCAGCGCCTCAGTCCTGCCGCCAGCGCCACTCCCGGTGACGCTGACCTTATAGGCGCCATTCGGCATGGTGGTCCCGTTGGTGTCCCGGCCATTCCAGGTCCAGGTCTTGGGTGCCGTGCCAAGCTGCACCGTTTCCTGACGAATGATCCGATCACCGCTACCGCGGATGGTGACCAGCGCCGTCTGCGAAGCGCCCGCCGCCGGCAGTTTCAGCGTGCCAACGCCGTTTTGGAGGCTGATCTGTTCGGCCTCCACCTCCACATTGCGGCCAATCAGCGGCGCGCTGGCGGTAAGCTGGGAAGCCTGTTCCAGTGCCAACATGCGCTGGAGGTTCTCGTTCATGGCGATTTGCTGTTCAACGGACGCGAATTGCACCAACTGATTGGTCATCTGGTTGGTGTCCAGCGGGTCGGTCGGGCTTTGATTCTTGATCTGCGTTGTCAGCAGCGTCAGGAAGGTGTTGAAATCGCCGGCAAATTTCGAACTCTGCGCCGTGCTGGAGGCGGCATTGGCGGAAAGGCTGGCAATGGAGGCTGACATGGTTCGGGTTCCGTTCAGACAGCGATGTCAATAAGAGAGGTGGCGTTGCGAAGCGGTGCCGGCAGGCCCGGCATGGCGCCTTCACCTTCCACACCACCGATGGTGAAGGACGCACGGCGCTGGCCCCGTTCCTCCGCCCCGGTTTGCTGCTGGCGCCCCTGATCCGAGGCGAGCGAGAAAGACAGCGACCGCGCCAAATCCCCAAGCCCCGCCTGGTTCAGCGCCCGGTCCAATTCGCGCTGGTCGCGCTGCAACAGGGCCAGGGTTTCGGGCCGCTCCGCCACAATACGCAACTGCCCGGCTTCCTTGCCTTGCCCGATACTGACCTCAACCCGGCCAAGTTCAACCGGGTCAAGCGAAACGGTCAGCGCCTCATCACCGCGGCCAAGCGCGAGCGAGACCGCCACCGGGGCAAGCTGCCGGGCTGGCATTGGAGTGGGCAATTCCCGCGTGGGGAGGCTGGATAAGGGCGCCTCGGCGCGCAGCGCCATGGCATCGGCAGGCACAAAGCCCTGCGGCAGCATCGAAAGACCTTCCGCCCGGCCTTCGGCTGATGGCTTGGCGTTTTGGGCCTTGGGCGCTTCAAGGCTCGCGAGGCGCCAGCTTGCATCAGCCGTCTCGGTCGCCATGGCAAGCTTCAGCTCGGCTGCCGCTTCCGTAGTGTTGAAGGCTTTCGTGAGGAGCGAGAGCGCCTCACCGGGCTTGCCAGTCTCAAGCGCTTCCTGGGCTGGCGTCATGGGCGCAGGCGCTGGGTTGCCGGCCACCCCTTGAGGCTTGGAAGGGGACTGCGCCGCCACGGCCTGTGCCGCAATAGACTGCGCGGGACCAGATGCCGCCAAGGGTTGGGCAACAACCTGAAGTTGCTCCTGGCTGCTTTTTTGCAGCCTGGCGGATGCCAAAACCTGCTGCGCTGACCGCGCTTCCGCTTGCATGCCTGGTGCTGCGTCGTCAGCAGAGGTTTCGGCCGCATCCGGCGCCAGCGCTGGCGTATCGGGTATTGGCGCCTTGGGCTGGGCTTGCGTCATCGCAAGACCCGCAGGCATATCGGTCGGGGGCGGTTGCACGGCTTCAGCCAACGCTGCCTCAATGGTCACGGCGCCTTCGGTTTCGGCCTTTGAAGCCTTTGGTGCGCTATCTTCTGTCTTCGTCGCTGGGTTTTTGCCGCTATTGCTGGTGGCTTCAGCGGTTGCTTCCTGCGTCCGGGGATCCGGCTGTGGGTTTTCGGCCGGCTTGGTGGCAGCGCCCGAGCGCCATCCAGCGCCTTCGCCTGAGGTGGTTTCAAGCGCTTCGCGAAACCGGTTGTGAAACCCCTCATCAGTCGCCTCAGCGGCGCCCGCCCTGGCGGCACCCGCGGCTGCGGTTGTGGCATTGACCTGCGAAACGGAAGCTGCATCCAGCATGAAGGTTCCAAACCGTCTTTCTCAAAAGCCGCTTGCCGCCACCGCAGGACAAATGCCCCAAAAGGCCGCGCAAACCGCAAATAAAGGGCCGAGTGACAAGCCTGCCAGCAGTAGCCGCTCACCTGCTGGGGGATCGTCACAGCAATCGGCAGGCCAGAGATTCCGGGGCGGTGTGCGGCAGGAATTGCCGTCTGCTGCGCAATACTTGCCCCGTGGCGGCGGTATCCTGCCTGCATTTACCGGAGTTCAAGGCCCTTAGCGCTGGCATGGCGCTTGCCTCGCGCTGCCGTTGTTAGATGTTGAACCTTCTGGGCAGGAGAATCCGCCATGTCGCTTCATAGTTCGATGAACACTGCCGTTAGCGGCATGAACGCCCAGTCACGCGCCCTTGGGCATATTTCGGACAATGTGGCCAATTCGCAGACCGTTGGCTTCAAGCGGACCGATACGAATTTCGTCTCCTACATCTCTGAAAGCAATTCGGAGGTGCATCGCCCCGGGACGGTTTTGGCGCGGCCTGACTTCACGAATCAGGTGCAGGGCACGATTGAGCAGGTGGAAAACCCGCTGGCGATGGCGATTTCCGGCCAAGGCTTTTTTTCCGCCGCCCTGCCGGTTGGCACGAATACCGACGGGTCGAAGAGTTTTGACGCCCGGAGTTTCTACACGCGCGCCGGTGACTTCAACCGCGATCGCGAAGGCTTCATGGTCAATGGTGCCGGCTATGTGCTGCAGGGCTGGCCTGTCACCGACAACGTGGTGGACAAGACGCAGCTGATACCCCTTCAGATCAGGGAAGACGTCTTCACCCCAACGCCGACCCAGGAACTGAGTTTCACGGGCAATCTGCCTGCTGGTGCCACCACGGCACAAAGCACCTCCATCCAGGTGATTGATTCGCTTGGCCGTTCCCGCGCATTGACCCTGACATTTACGCCGACCTCATCCACCACGGATAATACCTGGAACTTGTCCATCAATGCGCCGGAGGCATTAACGCCGGCACGTGGCAGCATTGATATACTTTTCGGCAAGGATCCCACCGACAACACCAAGGATCAGCCGGACGGTACCCTCGCCCAATTTGATAACGCATCATCGGCA
>JADCFR010000165.1 GCA_020249415.1 Roseomonas sp.
GCCAGAGGAACCCGCACCGCCCGCGCCCCTTGAGGCCAAGCCCGAGGCACCGCCCGCCGCGCCTGAGGATGATTTCGACCTGAGCAGCCTGCCGCCGATTGATAGCCTGACGATTGAGAGCGATTTCAAGGCCTTCCTGCACCGCAAGGTGCCCTTGGAACTGCGCAGCGCTGCCTTGCGCCGTGCCTGGAGCCTTGACCCCGCCATTCGGGATTTCATCGGCCCGGCCGATTACGCCTGGGATTACAATGCGCCGGATGGCGTGCCGGGCTTTGCGCTGGAATTGGGCGGCGATGCGATGAAGCTGCTGTCGCATGCGCTGGGGCTGGACGCGCCGGCCGCAAAGCCCGATTCGGCCGAGCCTGAGGAAACCCGGGCCGAGCCCGACGCCCTTGCTGAGGCCCCTCCAGTTGAGGCAGTGCCCGAACCCCCTGGGCCCACCATTGCCGAGGCCATGCCTGAGCCAGAGGCAGCGCCGGAGCCCCTGGCGCCGCGCCCCCGCCGCCATGGCAGCGCCCTGCCAGTGTAAACTTTTCTAGACATAAAATCTGTCAATATCAGACCGTATAACTCGCCTATTGCATTTTGATGCGCAATTTGAGTACAAGACTCGGAAATCCAACATTGCTTTTTTCCTGTGTATAACTGAAATGATATCGGAATGTTACCGTTCTGTCATTTCGCTTGACGAGGATCAAGGTGTCGCCGGATTATAAATGAGACATGAGGAGGCAACGGCCGGAATGCGGCCCATGACGCAGCAAGATGAGGCACAAGATGCCATGGCCACCGAAAGGGCGCGGCTTTTCGCGCTGCTTGGGCGTTTGCTGGTTGCCGCGCCTGACGCGCATTTGCTGCATGCTCTCGCCGCCCTGCCGGGTGATGCCTCGCCGCTTGGCAAATGCACCCGCGCTCTCGCTGAAGCTGCCGCTGCCACCGATGCCTTGCGCGTTCAGCGTGAATTCCACGATCTATTTATCGGGCTCGGGCGCGGCGAATTGCTGCCCTTCGCGTCCTATTACATCACGGGCTTCTTGCATGAACGCCCGCTGGCGGATTTGCGCGGGGACCTCGCACGGCTTGGCATTGAACGCGCCGAGGGCGTGGCCGAGCCCGAGGATCACATCGCCTCCGAATGCGAAAGCTTCGCCGGCCTGCTTTCGGGCGTGTTTCCAGGTGGTGCCGCGGCGGCTGAGGCGTTTTTCGCCCGTCATCTCCGCCCCTGGGCGGGACGCTTCTTTGCGGATCTGGAAGCGGCGGAAGCCGCAAGCTTTTATCGCGCCGTTGGCGCGCTGGGCCGTATGGCCATTGAGGTTGAATTGGCGGCGCAGGAATTGCCCGTCTGATGTTTTATGCTGGGAGGTATGGATATGAGTGCTGATGACAAACAAGTGGCGCAACGCCGCGGCTTTCTGAAGACCCTGGGCCTCGCTGGTGGCGCTGCGGTGGCAGCGACGGCGGCGGAAGCCTCGGCCCCGTTGCGCGCCGATGCCGTGCCGGCGGGCTCCGCGCGGAAGGAAAACCAAGCGGATCGGCTGAAGGCGCGCTATCAGGCCAATAGCGCCCATGTGCAGGCCTTCTACCGCACCAATCGTTCCAACGATAAGTAAGAAGGGAAGCACCCATGCTGATCAAACGCACCGATGGCAAGGCAGCCAAGCAGCGCCTTGCTTCCGCCTATCAGGGGCTTTCTGCCGGCGGGCTGGATCGCCGCGCCTTCCTGCGTCAGGCGGGGCTTGGCGGGGCGGGGCTGGCGGCGCTTGGCGCCATTCCGCTGTCCACCATGCGGCCCGCCGAAGCGGGGCCGATGGATCACACGAAGCCCGTGCAGCGCGTGAAGAATATCTGCACACATTGTTCGGTCGGCTGCACCGTGATTGCCGAAGTGCAGAATGGCGTTTGGGTCGGGCAGGAACCGGCTTGGGAATCGCCGATCAATCGCGGTACGCATTGCGCCAAGGGTGCATCGGTGCGCGAATTGGTCCATGGCGACCGGCGCATCAAATACCCGATGAAGCTGGTGAATGGCCAATGGCAGCGCATGTCCTGGGACAATGCGATGACCGAGATTGCCGACAAGCTGATGGAAACCCGTCAGAAAAGCGGGCCGGACGCCACTTTCTGGCTGGGCAGCGCCAAATTCTCCAATGAAGGTGCGTATCTGTATCGCAAATTTGCGGCCTTCTGGGGCACGAATAATGTGGACCACCAGGCGCGCATTTGCCATTCGACCACGGTGGCGGGTGTGGCCAATACCTGGGGCTATGGCGCTCAGACCAATTCCTACAACGACATCCGCAATTCCAAAACCATGATCATCATGGGCGGCAATCCGGCAGAGGCGCATCCGGTCAGCCTGCAGCATGTGCTGTCCGGCAAGGAACAGAACCGCGCCAATCTGATTGTGATTGACCCGCGCTTCACCCGCACCGCGGCGCATGCGAATGAATATGTGCGCATCCGCCCGGGCACGGATATCCCCATCATCTGGGGCATGCTGCACCACATCTTCGCCAATGGCTGGGAAGACAAGGAATTCATCCGCCAGCGTGTGCATGGCATGGATGAGATTCGCGCCGAGGTCGCGAAATGGACGCCCGCCGAAGTTGAGCGTGTTTCCGGCGTGCCGGGCGCGCAGCTCCGCAAGGTCGCGGAAATGTTCGCGACGCAAAAGCCGGCGACGCTGATCTGGTGCATGGGGGCCACGCAGAAAACCGTTGGCACCGCCAATGTGCGCGCCTTCTCCATCCTGCTGCTCGCGACCGGCAATGTCGGTTCCGATGGCACTGGCGCCAATATCTTCCGCGGCCATTGCAATGTGCAGGGGGCGACGGATTTCGGCCTCGATGTCACGACGCTGCCGGCCTATTATGGCTTGGACGAAAACGCTTGGCGGCATTGGTCGCGCGTTTGGAATGTGCCTTACGAATCCATGGTCGCGCGCTTTGACAGCCCGGCCCTGATGGGCACGCCCGGCATCCCGACCACGCGGTATTTCGATGCCGTGACGCTGCCCAGGGACCAAGTGCAGCAGCGCGACAATTTCAAGGCCATGCTGGTGTTCGGCCATGGCGGCAATACCGTCACGCGCATGCCGGAAGCGGTGAAGGGGCTTGAGGCGCTTGACCTGCTGGTGGTGGCGGATCCGCACCCGACAACCTTTGCGGTGCTCGCCAATCGGCGCAACAACACCTATCTGCTGCCGATCTGCACGCAGTTTGAATGCGCAGGCAGCCGCACGGCGTCCAACCGCTCCGTCCAATGGGGCGATCAGGTGGTGAAGCCGATTTTCGAGAGCAAGAATGATTATGAGGTGATGTATCGCCTTGCCGGCGCCCTCGATAAGGCGGCGGAAAAGCGCAATATGCCGATCCGCTTCCAGGCTGACCTGTTCAAAGGAATTGAGGTGAAGGGCCAAGAACCGGTGCCAGAGAGCATCCTGCGCGAAATCAATCGCGGCGCGATCAGCACAGGCTATACGGGCCAATCGCCGGAACGGCTCAAGGCGCATATGGCGCATCAGGACAAGTTCGACCTGGTGACCTTGCGCGCCAAGGCCGATGCACCCGCCGAAATCAAGGGCGATTTCTATGGCCTGCCCTGGCCCTGCTGGGGCACGCCGGAAATGCGCCATCCGGGCACGCATATCCTCTACAACACCAACCTGCATGTGAAGGAAGGCGGCGGCACGTTCCGAGCGCGCTTTGGCGTGGAGCGCAATGGCGTGACGCTGCTGGCGGAAGGTTCCTATTCCAAGGGCTCGGAAATCACCGATGGCTATCCGGAATTCACCACCGCGGTGATGCAGCGCCTGGGTTGGGATAAGGAATTTACCGAAGCGGAACGCGCTTCCTTGGCGCGCCAGGGCGGCACGGCTTCCTGGGCGACGGATCTTTCCATGGGGATCATTCGCATCACCATGGAACATGGCGTGATGGCTTACGGCAATGCGAAGGCGCGCGCTGTGGCCTGGAACCTGCCTGATCCTGTGCCGGTGCATCGTGAACCCATCTATACGCCGCGCACCGATCTGATCGCGCAATTCCCGACGCTCCCGGATCGGCGCGGCTTCCGCCTGCCGCATCTGGGGCAGACGGTGCAGAACCGTTCGCATCAGGTGGCGAAGGATTTCCCGATCATCCTGTCTTCCGGGCGCCTGGTTGAATATGAAGGCGGCGGGGAGGAAACGCGGTCGAACAAATGGCTCGCGGAATTGCAGCAGGATATGTTCGTGGAAATCAACCCGCGTGACGCTGCCGCGCGCAATATCCGCGATGGCGCCTGGGTGCTGGTCTCCGGCCCTGAAATGCCGGCTGGCAAGGCAACGCGCATGAAGGCTTTGGTGACGGAGCGCGTCGGGGCAGGTGTCGCCTGGATGCCCTTCCACTTCGCCGGCTGGTTCATGCAGGAAGATCAACGCAGCAAATATCCGCAAGGCACAGACCCGATTGTGCTTGGCGAAAGTGTCAATGCAGTAACCACCTATGGCTATGACCCGGTGACCTTTATGCAGGAAACCAAGGTCACGCTTTGTCAGATCCGCGCGGCATAAGGGAGGACCAGAAACATGGCCCGCATGAAATTCCTGTTGGACGCGGAACGCTGCATCGAATGCAATGCCTGCGTCACCGCCTGCAAAAACGAACATGAAGTGCCCTGGGGCATCAATCGTCGGCGCGTTGTCACCATCAATGACGGCAAGCCGGGCGAGCGTTCCATCTCAATGGCCTGCATGCATTGCACGGACGCGCCCTGCGCCGCCGTCTGCCCGGTTTCCTGCTTCTACACCACGGCGGATGCGGTGGTGTTGCACGACAAGGATCTGTGCATCGGCTGCGGCTATTGCTTCTACGCCTGCCCCTTCGGCGCGCCGCAATATCCGCGCCTTGGCAATTTCGGCTCGCGCGGGAAGATGGATAAGTGCACCTTCTGCGCCGGCGGCCCGCAGGCGGATAATACCCAGGTGGAATTCATCCAGTACGGATCGAACCGTCTGGCCGAAGGCAAGCTGCCGCTCTGCGCTGAAATGTGCTCGACCAAGGCACTGCTGGCCGGTGATGGCCAGATCATCGCTTCCATCTATCGGGAGCGTGTGCAGCGCCGCGGCTATGGCACGGGCGCCTGGGGCTGGCGCACCGCCTATCGCGAAACCGTTGCGATTTGAAGGGCGGGCGCATCATGAAGCTCCGCATCCTTGCTTTGCTGGCCGCGCTGCTGATGGGCGCGGCGGCACCCGCAATTGCACAAACCGCGCCGCGCGCGCCTTCCATGGCGGAAGAAATGGAAGTGCAGGCGCTGCTGCGCGGCAGCCAGATCCAGGGCCGCATCACCATCCCGGATGATCGGGCCGCGACGCTGATCCAGCCGGTCGGCCATGATTGGCGTGAATTTCACAATTATACCCTCGCCTGGGTGGGCGGCATCGCTGTGCTCGGCATGGTGGCCCTTCTGGTGGTGTTCCGCCTGAAAAA
>JADCFR010000166.1 GCA_020249415.1 Roseomonas sp.
ATTCAAATCGGTGAGCCTGCGGCCGCCCCGGTGGCCGCGGCCCCGGCCGCGCCGGCTTTGGAACCCATCACGCCGCTGCTCGCTGCCGCCAATGTGCAGTCCGGACAGCAAATCGCACAGCGCCAATGCGCTTCCTGCCATAGTTTCAATGAAGGCGGCCGTTCCGGCGTTGGCCCCAACCTCTATGGCATTATTGGCGCCAAGCACGCGCATATTGATGGTTTCAACTACTCCGCCGCGCTGCGTGCCATGGCCGACAAGCCCTGGACCTATGAGGATATGAACGCCTGGCTCGCCAATCCGCGCGCCTATGCGCCGGGCAATCGCATGTCCTATGCCGGGCTTGCCAGCGTGCAGAACCGTGCGGATTTGATCGCCTATCTCCGTTCGATCTCGCCGAACGCGCCCGCGCCCTGATCCCGCAGAACTTCATCGCGGTGGCGGAAGCCGCCGCTGATCGGGCGGCGGCCGTGATCCGGCCGCTGTTTCGCTCCGCCCTAATGGTGGAAGCCAAGGGCGATGCCAGCCCCGTGACGCGCGCGGATCGTGAGGCCGAGGAAGCGATTCGCGCCCTTTTGGCCGAAACCCTGCCGGATCATGGCGTGATCGGCGAAGAACACGGGGCGGAACGTCCGGATGCCGAATGGGTCTGGGTGCTGGACCCGATTGATGGCACCCGCGCCTTTGTGACTGGCCGGCCCATCTTTGGCAGCCTGCTGGGCCTGCTGCATCGTGGCAAGCCGGTGCTTGGCCTGATTGACCAGCCTATCACCGGCGAGCGCTGGTTGGGTGTGGCGGGCGCGCCCACGCGGTTTTCCGGCCCCTTTGCCGGCACGGCGCGCTGCCGGCCCTGCCCCACCCTGGCCGAGGCTGAGCTTTCCTGCACCAGCCCCGATATGTTCAGCCCCGCCACACGCCCCGGTTTTGACCGGTTGCGAAACGGGGCGCGCCGCGTGACCTGGGGCGGCGATTGCTACGCCTATGGCCTGGTGGCGCTTGGCCTGATTGATGTGGTGGCGGAAAGCGACCTAAAAATCTGGGATTGGGCCGCCCTGGTGCCGGTGATTGAAGGGGCGGGCGGGCGCGTGACGGATTGGGCCGGGCAAAAGCTGCATCCGGGCAGTGATGGGCGCGTGATTGCGCTGGGCGATTCCCGCTTGCTGCCGGAAGCGGTTCATCTTTTACAAAGCTGAAACACAGCGCCATTGCCCCGGGCGTCCGGAACCCCCATCCTGAAGCCTATGCAACGACGTGACCTTCTGGCGCTCGGCGCCGCCTTTTCCAGCTTGCCCCTTGGGGCGCGCGCCGCCAATCCCGCTGGGGGCGATAGGCCTGGCGCGGTGGTGCGCACCCATGCCATGGCGCTGCTCGGTGAGCCCGCTTTGCCCGCCGATTTCGCCCATTGGCCCTGGGTGAACCCCAATGCGCCCAAGGGCGGTGAGATCACACTGACCGCCATTGGGTCCTTTGACAGTTTCAACCCCTTCATCCTGCGCGGCACTGCGGCGGTGGGCAGTACGCTGATTTATGACACAATGCTGTCGCGCAATTTGGATGAGCCCTTGTCGCAATACGGCCATTTGGCGCGCATCATTGAATTGCCGGCGGACCGCAAGGGCGTGACATTTGAATTGCGCGAGGGCGCGCGCTGGCATGATGGCAGGCCGATCACGGCGGAAGATGTTGTCTTCACCTTCAATACGCTGCGGGCCAATGGCCGGCCCTTCTTCCGTTCCTATTGGGCGGATGTGACGGAAGTGGTGGCGGAAGATGCGCGCCGCGTGACCTATCGTTTCCGCACCAATGAAAATCGCGAATTGCCAATGATATTGGGTGAGATGTCCATCCTGCCGCGGCATTTCTGGGAAGGGCGGGACTTCACCCGGCCAAGCCTTGATCTGCCTTTGGGATCTGGCGCCTATCGCATCGAAAGGTTTGAACCCAATCGCACCGTGGTGCTGCGGCGCGTTACCGATTATTGGGGGCGCGATTTGCCGACGACGCGCGGCATGTCCAATGTTGATGTCATTCGCTACGAATATTTCCGCGATACCACGGTCGCCTTTGAAGCCTTCAAGGCCGGGCAAATTGATTTCCGCCAAGAGAATGTCGCGCGCGATTGGGCCACGGGATATGATTTCCCCGCGGCGCGGCGCGGGCTTGCGACCAAGCGCGAGATCCCTCACGAAATCCCCACCGGCATGCAGGCTTTTGCGGTCAATCTGCGCCGGTCCTTGTTTCAGGATGCGCGGGTACGCCGCGCGCTGATTGAAGTGTTCGACTATGAATGGATGAACATCAACCTGTTCTATGGCGCCTATACGCGGACGGAGAGTTATTTCTCCAATTCCGATTTTGCGTCTCGTGGCCTGCCGGAAGGGCGCGAATTGGACATCCTGAACCAATATCGCGGCCGCGTACCGGAGCCTGTTTTTACCGAAGAATATCGCCTGCCGAAGACCGATGGTTCCGGCAATAACCGCGAAGGTCTGCGCCGGGCGCTGGCACTGCTGCGCGAAGCGGGCTGGATTGTACGCGACCGCCGTTTGGTGAATGCGGAAGGAAGGCGCTTTGAATTCGAAATCCTGCTGCAAGGGGCGACTTTTGAGCGCGTCGCGCTGCCCTATGTGCAATGGCTGGAACGGCTTGGCATTTCGGCGCGTGTGCGCACCGTGGACCCGGCGCAATATCAGGTGCGCGTGGATGCCTTTGATTACGACATGACGATTGACAGCATCGGCCAAGGCTTTCACCCCGGCAATGAACAACGCGATTACTGGACCTGCGCCAAGGCACGCGAAAATGGCAGCCAGAATGTCGCCGGCATTTGCGACCCGGTGATTGATGAGCTGGTGGAAATGGTGATCGCCGCGCCCAATCAGGCGGAGCTTATCGCGCGCACCCGCGCCTTGGATCGTGTGCTGCTGCATCACAATTACATGATTCCACATTGGCATAGCCGCAGCTTCCGCATCGCCTTCTGGGAGCGCTTTGGCCTGCCGCCGCGCATGCCGCGCTTTGGTCTCGGCTTTCCTGCGGCCTGGTGGATAGACCCCGCGCGCGATGCCGCTTTGGCCGAAGCCCGGCGCAATCTGTAGAGATGGCAGCTTATCTTCTTCGCCGCTTGCTGCTGGTGATTCCGACCCTATTCGGGATCATCGTGATCAATTTTGCCGTGGTGCAATTCGCCCCCGGCGGGCCGGTTGAGCAGATGCTCGCGGAATTGCGCGGCGAAGGCCAGACCATGGGGCGCATCACCGGTGAAGGCGGCGGCGAAATCCGCACGCCCAATGCCTTGGAACAGCGCAGCATGGGCGGCGGCGGCGGTGATGGGCCGGTTGGCAATTATCGTGGCGCGCGCGGGCTTGATCCTGCCATTGTCGCGGAAATTGAACGCGCCTTTGGCTTCGACAAACCCGCGACCACGCGCTTCAAGGAAATGATCCTGGGTTACCTGACCTTCGATTTCGGGCGGTCTTTGTTTCGCGACCGTCCTGTGATTGACCTAATTATCGAAAAAATGCCGGTCTCCATTTCGCTTGGTCTCTGGTCCACGCTGCTGATCTACCTGATTTCTATCCCGCTTGGCATCCGCAAGGCCGTGCGCGATGGGTCGCGCTTCGATGTCGCAACATCGGCGGTGGTGCTGATTGGCTATGCGATACCGGGCTTTTTGTTTGCGATTGTGCTGGTGGTGTTTTTCGCCGGCGGTTCCTTCTTTCAATGGTTCCCCTTGCGAGGGCTCAATAGCCCAGGGTCAGAGACCTGGTCCCTTGGCGCGCGCATCATGGATTA
>JADCFR010000167.1 GCA_020249415.1 Roseomonas sp.
GATGGGGCGATGCGCAACGCCACCGCCATTGCGCGTAGCGCCAGCCCCGGCAATGACCGGCTGCGTGTCAGCTTCTTCTGGCCCTTCTTTGGCGATTATTGGATCATTGGGCTTGATCCCGATTATCGCTGGGCTGTGGTGGGTGCGCCGCGCCGCGATTATCTGTGGATCCTGTCCCGCGCGCCGGTAATGACGGAAGCGGATCATGCGGCAGCTGTCGCGATTGCGCGGCGGGAAGGGTTTGCGGTGGAAAGGCTGCAGCGCACGGTGCAGCCGTGATGAGTGGGGAAAGCCTTTAACCCCCCGCCTCCGCCACCTGGCGCAGGCGCCAAATCGCATCATGCGTCACGCGCGCCACGGGGCGCGCGCCATCGGCCAGCACCAGCGCGTCAATCGTGACAATCCGATGCCCCTTGCGATCACTATTGGCCGTAATGCGCCCACGCGCGGTCAGGCTTTCACCCAGCCGCGCTTCGCTGTGAAACCTCAGCTTGCTGCCAATGTGAATCCAAGGCCCCAGCAGGACATTTTGCGTGAGCAGCCAATTGCACATGCGTAACACCAACCCAGGATGGGCAAGGTCTTGTTCGGCATAAAGCGGCGCGGTTTCGCGCACATCACGCAAATAATCGGCCAGCACTTGCGGCGTCAGTTCCAGCACGCGCGTGCCGAGCCAAAGCCCAGGCGCCAAGCTTTCATCACTCGCCTTCGGGCGTGTTTCGGGCGGTGATGCGGCGGGCCAATCCGCCAAGCATACCTCTTCCGGCGGCGTCTCCGGCAGGCGCGCAAAGCCGGTGGCACAGCCAATCCCTTCGCTTTCCACTGAAAGCGCCAAGCCATCGGCATCTGGCGTCGCGGTGATGGTTGCGATACGCCCATCATAGACCGGCTTTTGGAAACCGGCCGAAATCTCTCCCCGACGCAGAAAATCGCGGCCCCAGCGCTCCACCGCCGGATGGCAGCAATAGGCGAAAACCTCCACCCTCGGCACCAGCCCGCCAGTGAAGCCAAAGCGTTGCGCGGTGGCATCATCATGGATGCGATTTTCGGAAGCGTGGGAGAGGTTATAGGCCTTAACCCGATAGGTCATGCTCATGATGCTCATCCCAAGGTCGCAATCGCCGCCGCACCATCACTCAGCAGGTCGCAGGCGGGCGCGGCGCGGTCGCGAAGCGCAGCAAACACGCCCCGTAACGATCATTGAAGGCCGTGGATCCACCCGCGCCATGGCCGGTCATGCCCTCTGGCCGATCAATCAGCAACAGCGCGCCAAAGCGTTCACGATGGCGCTGGAGCATCTCAGCACGTTTGTCGGGATCTGCCATGAAGGGATCATCGCGAAAATCCGCGACCGCAAGCCGCATGCGCCGCGCATTGGCGGCTTCGGTCAATAGCGCCTGCAACTCCGCGACCTGCGCATGCAGCCGGTTGTTTTCGTCACTCGGCCGGCCATGGGCGGCGGCAGCAATCGCAATCGCTACATCGGCAAGGCCGGCGCGGTTCAGCACCATCAGCGCATTCCACCCGCCGCGCGATTGGCCGGCCACAATCACCTGCCGATAGCCGCGCCCGCGCAACTCCGCCAAATCATCGCGCAACCAGGCCGCCGCGCGGCGCGCGCTATCGGCATTGGGTTCCCGGTCAAAGCGCCAGACATCAAAGCCCGCATTGTTGAAATGCCGCGTCCAGCTTTGCGGCTGCCGCCCGCGCAAATCGGTCACCACTTCCTTGCCATGCGCGAATACCAGCACGCCACGCGCCTGTTCCGGCCCCCACCAAATAAAACGCTCATCCGGCAGCGTCGCGTGATGAGCAGCCATGATGGCCACCCCCTCGGGCGGCGGGCTCGGCGCCCATTCCCGGCCTGGCTTCACAATCGAAAGGTCACGCAGCCCAATGACGCAGGCACCAGGACCCGCGCGCCTTTCGCAATTGGCCAGCGCGGTTTGTTCAACAAAGGCCGCATCGCCGCCACCCGCCTGCCAGCCAAAGGTGCCATTCGGCCCAAAGGCCAGCACCCGCGGCGTATTCAGGTTCAGAAACCGTCGGACACTCGCCTGGCTGGCCTCGGGCAGCCCCAGAATGGCCGGCGCTTCCAGAATGGGCGCTGCCGGCGCCTGGGCATGGCTGAGCGGGGCCAAAGCCAGCCCAACCAGCCCCACAAGCGCCGCGACAAAGCCCTTCCAGGCCGTCATGCCGAACTCCCCAACAATGCAACCCTATTTTCTCAAGGCCGGGCGGCCCCTGCAAGCCCCGCTTGCCCTGGCTGCGGGTGAGGGGCATACCGCCCCTGTCTTGCACTTCCCAAGGGAAAGATCATGCGCGTCAAAGATGTGAAGAAGGTCGTGCTCGCCTATTCCGGCGGCTTGGATACCAGCGTCATCCTGAAATGGCTGCAAACCACCTATAAATGCGACGTCATCACCTTTACCGCCGATCTTGGCCAGGGTGAGGAATTGGGCCCGGCGCGCGACAAGGCTTTGCTGCTGGGCATCAAGCCGGAAAATATTTTCATGGATGACCTGCGTGAGGAATTCATCCGCGATTTCGTCTTCCCTATGTTCCGCGCCAATGCGCTGTATGAGGGCATGTATCTGCTCGGCACCTCCATCGCGCGCCCGCTGATCGCCAAGCGCCAGATCGACATCGCCGAAGCCATGGGGGCGGATGCGGTCGCGCATGGCGCAACCGGCAAGGGCAATGACCAGGTGCGCTTTGAACTCAGCTACTACGCGCTGAAGCCCGATGTGAAGGTGATCGCGCCCTGGCGCGAATGGGATTTGACAAGCCGCACACGCTTGATCCAATTCGCCGAGGAACACCAGATCCCGATTGCGAAGGACAAGCGCGGTGAGGCACCCTTCAGCGTGGATGCGAATTTGTTGCATAGCAGCAGCGAAGGCAAGATCCTGGAAGAACCCTGGGATGCGCCGGATGAAATGGTCTGGCAACGCACCATCAGCCCAATGGATGCGCCGGACCGCGCCACCGATATCACCATTGAATTCGAACGCGGCGACGCGGTTGGCATCAATGGAGAGCGCCTGTCACCCGCTACCTTACTCACGAAGCTGAATGCGCTTGGCAAGGAAAACGGCATTGGCCGGCTTGATCTGGTGGAAAACCGTTTTGTCGGCATGAAATCGCGCGGCTGCTATGAAACCCCCGGCGGCACCATTCTGTATGTCGCGCATCGCGCCATGGAAAGCATCACGCTGGATCGCGAAGCGGCGCATCTGAAAGACAGCCTGATGCCGCGCTATGCGGAGCTGATCTATAACGGCTTCTGGTTCGCGCCCGAACGACGCATGCTGCAAGCCTTGATTGATGAAAGCCAACACAGCGTCTCAGGCACCGTGCGGCTCAAGCTCTATAAGGGCAATACCATCGTCACCGGGCGGCAATCACCCAATAGCCTCTATTCCATGAAGCATGTGACGTTTGAAGATGACCAGGGCGCTTATGACCAGTTTGATGCGCAGGGCTTTATCAAACTGAATGCGCTGCGCCTGCGCCTTGGCGCCATGGCTGGCCGCAAGGGCGGCGCGCTCTGACATAAAAAAAAGCTCAGGAGGTGAACCGCCCCGGGTTTGCCGGAGGCTATTTTGCTTGAGTTACGCTGCCATGGCTGGTTGTTCCAGTGAGGCATAGTATTGTTCCTCGGCTTCTGCGGGCGGGATATAGCCGATTGGTGCTAGCAAGCGTCTGTTATTGAACCAATCTACCCATTCCAAGGTAGCGAATTCCACGGCCTCGAAGCTACGCCACGGCCCGCGCCGGTGAATGACCTCGGTCTTGTAAAGCCCGTTGATGGTCTCGGCGAGCGCGTTGTCATAGCTGTCGCCGACGCTGCCGACCGAGGGTTCAATCCCGGCTTCAAGCAGCCTTTCCGTATATTTTATGGAGACATACTGGCTGCCCCTGTCGCTGTGATGGACCAAGCCGCCGCGATGCAGGGGCCGCCTGTCATGCAAAGCCTGCTCCAGCGCATCAAGCACGAACCCCGTATGCGCCGTGCGGCTGACGCGCCAGCCGACGATCCGGCGGGAAAAGGCATCGATGATAAAGGCGACATAGACAAAGCCAGTCCAGGTCGA
>JADCFR010000168.1 GCA_020249415.1 Roseomonas sp.
CATCTGGCTCGGCACGGCGCTGGTTGGCGAAAACGCGCTTGGCGTGCGGCTTTTGGGGCCGGTGTCGCTGTTCATTGGCTCCTTGATGCTGGCGCGCAGCACGGAAGATCTTTTCCCCGGCCGAGGTGCCGGGCCTTGGGCGGCAGCGCTGGTGAATGCGACGCTTTTCGCTGCCCTCGGCGCCGTGACCATGACACCCGATACGCCCCTGCTGTTCTTCTGGGTGGCGACGCTTTGGGCCGTGGCGCGGGCGCAGCGCAGCGGGGATTCGCGCTGGTGGTTGGCCGCCGGGATTTTCGCGGGCGGTGCCTTGCTGTCCAAGTATACGGCGGCCTTGCTCGGCTTCGGGCTGGTCCTGTGGCTGGTGCTGCTGCCCGAGGCGCGGCGCTGGCTGCTGCGCTGGCAGCTTTGGGCGGGGGGCGCGCTCGCGGTCGCGCTATTTGCCCCGGTGATCCTGTGGAATGCCGCGCATGAATGGGCATCCTTCGCCAAGCAGGGCGGGCGCACGGCCGCCGGCGGCGCGGGGCAGAGTCTCCGCTGGCTCGGCGAATTGCTCGGCGGGCAGGTGGCTTTGGTCACACCTTTGGTATTTCTGCTGTGCGTGGCGGGCGCCGTCATGGCGGCGCGGCAGGTCTGGCGCGTACGCGATGCCGGGGCGGGGTTATTGCTCGCGCTGATCCTGCCAGGGGCAGTGATTTTCGCCTGGCAGGCGCTGGGCAGCCGGGTGCAGGGGAATTGGCCGGCGATCCTCTATCCCAGTGCTGCCATCGCCGCCGCCGCATTGCTGCCCGCTGGCTGGTTGCGGCTTCGCATGCCTGCCCTGGCGCTGGGCTTTGCCATGGCGGGGGCGGCCTATCTGCAAGCGACCGCCGCGCCCTTGCCGCTGCCGCGCCGGCAGGACCCAACGCTGGCGCGGCTCCGCGGCTGGGATGGGTTGGCGGCTGATCTGGCGCGGGCCGCCGCGCGTGAAGGCGCGGCTTTCATCGCGGCTGAGGAGTATGGCTTGGCTTCTGGCATGGCCTTTCGCCTGCCGCCTGAGCTTCGTGTGGTGGCCATGGACCCGCGCTGGCGCTTCTTCAGCCTGCCAAAGCCGCCCGAAAACGCGCCGGGCTTGCTGATCCGCAGCGAAAGACGGGGGGATGGCCCTCCGCTTTGGCCAGGCGCGGCGCCGATTGAAGGCGATGCCGGGCGCCTGATCCGCGCTCGCCGCGGCCAGCAGGCCGAAGCCTATCGGCTATTTCGTGTGATCACTGCCCCCGGCCAGCCGCCAAGTGCGGTTTTGCCGAGGCCGGGGCGCTGATGACGCTTGACCTTCCAGGGCAGCGCGCCCTTATCCTCTACAACGAAAGGTCCCCGTCATGCATATCCTGAAAAGCCGCCCCTGGAATCTGCCCGAAAGCAGCGTCACCCCGGAAGCGCTGGTCTTTGGCCGCCGCAAGGCGCTGGCGCTCGGCGCTGGGATGCTCGCCGCCGGCCCGGCGCTTGCGCAGCAAGCCGCCCTGCCGCCCGCCATGCGCAATACGCGCTATGCGGCAGGCCGCCCCATCACGGCGGAGCGCGAGGTCACCACCTACAACAATTATTCCGAATTCGGCAGCCATAAATCGATCAGCGCCGCCGCGCAGCGTATTCCCCAGCGCCCCTGGACGGTGAAGGTGGAAGGCCTGGTGGAAGCCCCGCGCGAATATGACATTGACGATTTGCTTCGCCGCATGCCGCTCGAAGAACGCGTCTATCGCCTGCGCTGCGTAGAGGCCTGGGCCCTGGTCGTGCCCTGGACCGGCTTTCCGCTTTCCGCCCTATTGGCCGAGGTAAAGCCGCTTTCTTCCGCCCGCTACGTGGTATTCCAGACCACGGCCCTGCCAAGCATCATGCCGGCGCTGCGCCAAAGCTGGTATCCCTGGCCCTATACAGAAGGCTGCACCATCGCCGAAGCGGGCAATGAGCTCTCCTTCATGGTGGTTGGTGCCTATGGCAAGCTGCTGCCACCGCAAAATGGCGGGCCGCTTCGTTTCCATCAGCCTTGGAAATACGGCTTCAAGGCGAGCAAAGGCCTGGTGAGCATTCGCCTGACCGATCAGCGCCCGGTTTCCTTTTGGGAGAAGATCCAGCCCCGCGAATACGGATTTTGGGCCAACATCAATCCAGCCGTGCATCATCCGCGCTGGAGCCAAGCCCAGGAACGCATGATCGGCACGGGGGAGACGATGCCAACCATGCTGTTCAATGGCTATGGCGCTTTCGTCGCTGATCTCTATGCCGGCTTGCAAGGCGAAAGGCTTTGGGCGTGAAGATGGCATGCGCCTGATTGGCCTTGCCCTATTGGCGCTGGCTGCAGGGCTTTATCTGGGTTTCGGGGGGGACCCCCTGGGGGCAGTATTTTTCCGGTTGGACCCCGGCTTGCTCAATTTGGCGCAAGCCGTAGTGCAGCGGTATCTTCTGCCAATGTTGTGGGACAATGTGCTGCTGCCGGTTCTGGAAGCGCCCGTTTGGGTTGTGCCCCTGGTGCTGGGTGCTGTCTTGACCATCTTCGGCTGGATGCGCGCGCGTGGCTGATGCCGCATCGTATCATCAGCTTTTGCTGGTGGAGGATTCACCCTCACTCGCGACCGTCTATCAGGAATATTTGCGCGCGGGGCCATACCAGATACGCCATGCGCATTGCATTGCGGATGCGCTGAAATTCGCTGATCAGGCCATGCCCGATGGCGTGCTGCTCGATCTGCGCCTGCCCGATGGCGATGGGCTTTCGGTACTCCGCGAATTGCGCGGGCGCGATCCGGATTTGCCGGTAGTGGTCATGACTGCGCATGGGTCAGTGGCGCTGGCGGTGGAAGCGATGCAGGCCGGGGCTTCGGATTTTCTCGTAAAACCCTTCGCGCCGGAACGGCTGACGGTGACCGTTGCGAATGTCATGGAACGCGCAGCCCTGCGCCGGCAGGTGGCAGTGCTGGCAGCGGGGGGGCCGCGCCAAGGCTTCGCGGGCTTTATCGGCGCCGCACCCGCCATGCAGGCGGTGTATCGCATTCTGGAAAATGCCGCCGCGTCTCGTGCAACCGTTTTTGTCACGGGCGAGAGCGGCACCGGCAAGGAATTGGCGGCTGAGGCGGTGCACAGCATCTCCCCACGCAAGGCCGGGCCGTTCATTGCCATCAATTGCGCGGCGATTCCGAAGGATTTGATTGAAAGCGAAATCTTCGGCCATGTGCGCGGTGCCTTTACCGGCGCGGTGGCGGACCGTATCGGCGCGGCGCGGGCGGCGGATGGTGGCACGCTGTTCCTGGATGAGATTTGCGAAATGGATTTGGCGTTGCAGGGCAAGCTGCTCCGCTTCATCCAGACCGGTACCTTCCAGCCGGTGGGCAGCGGCAAGACGCTGCAAACCGATGTGCGCTTTGTCTGCGCGACCAATCGCGATCCTTTGGAAGAAGTGCGCGCCGGCCGCTTTCGTGAAGACCTGTATTACCGCCTGCATGTGATCCCGGTGCCCTTGCCGCCGCTGCGGGATCGGGGCGATGATGTGCTCGCTTTGGCCGAAGCCTTCCTGGTGAAAAGTGCCGCCGAGGAAGGCAAGCGCTTCCAGCGTTTTGATGCCGAGGCACGCGCGATGCTGATACGCCATAGCTGGCCCGGCAATGTGCGCGAATTGGAAAACGCCATTCGTACCGCCGTGGTGCTGCATGATGGCGAAGTGGTGA
>JADCFR010000169.1 GCA_020249415.1 Roseomonas sp.
CGCCGAATTATATGTGGTCGCGAGCGGCTTTCGCGCCTGAGCATTTTCAAGCCACGTGGACACACTTGGCGGCTCGGAAAATGCGATCAAACAACCAACCGGCGATTGCGCCGCCTTGCATCAAGGGCTAAGAAGGGTCGCCAAGGTAGCGCAACGCGAAAGCCCAACCATGGCCATCGAATCCCCCCCCTCTGCTTCCACGTCTTTTGGCGCCATGCCGATCATGGAGGCTTACGCCTTTGATGATGTGCTGCTGGTGCCGGCCTATTCCACCGTGCTGCCGGCGCAGACGATCACGCATACACGCCTCACGAAGGAAATCCGCCTGAATATCCCGCTGATGTCGGCGGCGATGGATACGGTGACGGAAGCGCCCATGGCGATTGCCATGGCGCAGGCCGGCGGCATTGGCGTGATCCACAAGAATTTCTCGCCGGAAGAGCAGGCCGCGCAGGTGCGGCAGGTGAAGAAATTCGAATCCGGCATGGTGGTGAACCCACTCACGGTGCATCCGGACCAGACGCTCGCTGAAGTGCGCGCGCTGCAGGACCGGCATCGCATCAGCGGCATTCCGGTGGTGGAACGCGGTTCGGGCCGGCTGGTTGGCATTATCACCAATCGCGATGTGCGCTTCGCGACCGATCCCAATCTGCGCGTTTATGAGCTGATGACGCGGGAGAATCTGGTGACAGCCTCCCCCGATGTGACGCCGGATCAGGCGCGCACGCTTTTGCACAAGCATCGCATCGAAAAGCTGCTGGTGGTGGATGAGGCACAGCGTTGCGTGGGGCTGGTGACGGTGAAGGATATGGATAAGGCGCAGGCCAATCCCCATGCATCAAAGGATGGCATGGGCAGGCTGCGCGCCGCGGCGGCGACAGGTGTTGGGGATGATGGCCTGCACCGCGCGGAATTGCTGGTGGCGGCGGGTGTGGATGTGGTTGTCGTGGATACCGCGCATGGCCATTCCGGTGGCGTGATGCAGGCCGTGGAGCGCATCAAGCGCCTTTCCAATTCAGTGCAGGTGATTGCCGGCAATGTCGCAACACCGGAAGGCGCTTTGGCCTTGATTGAAGCGGGTGCCGATGCGGTGAAGATCGGTATTGGTCCGGGTTCCATTTGCACCACGCGCATTGTGGCCGGTGTTGGCGTGCCGCAACTCACCGCCATTATGGAAAGCGCTGCCGCTGCGCGCGAAAAGGGCGTGCCGGTGATTGCCGATGGCGGTATTCGCTCTTCCGGGGATTTGGCCAAGGCGCTGGCGGCGGGGGCGGATTGCGCCATGATGGGCAGCATCTTTGCCGGCACAGATGAAGCGCCGGGGGAGGTGTTTTTGTATCAGGGCCGGTCCTACAAATCCTATCGCGGCATGGGCTCCCTCGGCGCCATGGCGCGCGGTTCGGCGGATCGTTATTTCCAGGCGGAGGTGCAGGATTCACTCAAGCTGGTGCCGGAAGGGGTCGAAGGGCGCGTCGGCTATAAAGGCCCGGTTGGTGCGGTGATTCACCAAATGGTGGGGGGATTGCGCTCTGCCATGGGCTATACGGGCTGTGCCACGATTGGCGAATTGCAGACCAAGGCGCGCTTCCGGCGCATCACGGGTGCCGGTTTGCGTGAGAGCCATGTGCATGACGTGGCGGTGACGCGTGAGGCGCCGAATTACCGCGTGGAAGGCTAATCCCGTTTTTTGAGGCCGTAAGGCGCGACCAGCGCCCAGACGTGATCGGGGATCATATTGCGCATCTTGGCGGGTTCGGCCCGTTCAAGATGCAAAACGCTTTCCACGGCCTTCATTTCAACCCGCGCGCGGGCGAATTCCAGGCCGCGCGGGCCAATGCGCGGCATCAGCCAGCCGATGATGGGCCGCAGCCAATTCGGCATCCGGCGCAATGGTAAGCCGCCGGCGGCGCGGCGGGTGTTTTCCAAAAAACCCTTCACCGTACTGGCACGTTTGCCGGCACTGCCAGGCGCGCTTGTGGTGATTTCATCGCCAAGCAGCTTGAGCAATTCCTCGCCGCGCGCATTGCGTACCAGCAACCATTGCTCCCCCTGGCCGCCCATATAGCCAACCGTGATATCGGCCAGCACATTGGTGTAATCCACACAGCTTCGGCAGGTGAGGGGGAAGAAATCCGACGGCAATTGGCTGATCGGCAATTGCAGGAAGGGGATTTCGCGTCTGCTGCCATCGGCGAAGCGCAATTCCACATGATAATCGGCGCGGAATTCCAGATAGGTGATCGTCTCCGGCGCATCGGATAACAGCGTCAGGAAATGATGGAATTTTTCCGTGGTGGTATTATCCGAACACGGCGTTCCGATGACGTAGAGCGCTTCCAGGCCAAGCTGCGCTTCCAGCGCCCGCAAGGCATAGACCTGGCAGGGAATGCCGATCACCGCGATGCGCTTATGGCCAGCCGCCGCGGCTGGCTCCAGAAGCGCCAGCAGCGGCGCATAGCCCATGCGCATGCCCCGGCAGGCCGCCATGGCTTCGGGCTTGGTCACCAGCACGGGGACGGGTTTCCATTTATCGTTCGGGTCGGGCGCCATGGTCAGCACGGCGGTCACCGCGCCCGTTTCCAGCAGTTTTTCCGCAAGCCGCGTGGTGATGCCGGTCCATTGCGCGCCTGGCTGAGGTGGTTTCAAAGCAGCGCGCAGCATTTGCCGAAAGGGGCCGAAATGCAGCTCATCCGGGCGCTTCGGGTCCCGCGCGCGGCCATGCACGGCTGTCTCCAGGCGCGGGTAATCGGGCTTGATGAATTGGCAGGCGGCGCCACAGGCTTTCGGGTCCTGCAAGCGGGAAACCCCGCAATCCGTGCAAAGCCCACGCGGGGCGGCATCGCGGAAGGCAGGTGCCGCGATGCCCCGCTCCATCACAGCACCAAGGCCCCGATAATGGCGCCGGCACCCAGCACCCAAAGCGGGCTGAAATCGGTGCGCCAGACAAAGATGGAGGAAGCGACCGTCAGCGCAATCGTGACCCAGCTTTCGGCTGACCCCTGCGCCAGGATCAGGCCCGAAGCCGCAATCAGCCCGACCGCAATCGGCACCAGCCCGCGTTCAATGATGCGCAGCCATGGCTGGCCCAAAAGCCTTGCGCGCAGCCGCGAAAAACCAAAGGCCATCAGGCTGGTTGGCACGGTCATGGCGGCGGTTGCCGTCAGCATCCCAAGAATGCCGCCGACATGCCAACCAAACAGCCCCACCACCAACACATTCGGGCCGGGCGCCGCTTGGGCCAGCGCGAAGCGGCGCGCGAAATCCGCATCACTCATCCAGCCATGCACATCCACCACCAGCCGATGCATCTCGGGCAGCACGGCAATGCCGCCGCCGACTGACACCAGGGAAATGTCGCCAAAGCCCAGCAGCAATTGCCAGAAGATGGTCGCTGTCATTTGCCGCGCGCCCCATACCAGGCGGCGAGGATGCCAAAGGGGGCAAGGCCCAGCACCACCATCGGCAGCGGCACGCGGAAGAAGCCCGCTGCCGCCAGAGCACTTAAGCCAACGGCCAAAAGCGCCAGAGTTGGCTTCAGCTTCTGCGCCATCTTGACCGCCGTGCCGAGCACCATTCCCGCCGCCGCCGCCGCAACACCCGCCAATACGGCCCTCACCAAAGGCACCTCGCCATAGGAATCATAGAGCACCGCAAGCCCCATCAGGATAATCAGCGGCCCGCCAAACATGGAACAGGAAGCAAGCAGCGCGCCGACCGCGCCATGAAAACGATCCCCCACCATGATCGCGGCATTGAGCGCATTGGGCCCCGGCAGCACCTGCCCCAGGCCCAGCGTTTCGGCATATTCCTGTTCCGTCAGCCAGCGCTTTTCCTCGACCAGCACGCGCCGCGCCCAGGCATTGATGCCGCCAAAGCCGATCAGCCCGATCTTGCCATAGGTGAGGAACAGATCGGTACGGGTCGGCAGCCGGGGGGACGAATCATCCATAAGCGCAGAGGAACCCGCCGCGCCGCCGGGATCAATCCCCCAGGCGAGAAATCAGCCCGGCGTAGCGGTGGCCGGCACCCCGGCCTCGGCGATTGCGGCCCGCTGCCGTTCGGCGATTTTCGCCACATCGAAATCGGCGATCAATTCCTGGAACAATTCATGCCAATTGAGCTTGGCATTCAGGCGCAAAAACACCGCCCCAAGCCCGATTGCCGCGCGGTCCATCAGCGGGAATTCGCGCGGAATGCGCACGCCGCCGGTGCGCTTCAGCCCCGCATGCACTTCTTCGGCAATGCGCCGGCCATATTGCGGGTCGTCGCTTTCCTGAATGGGCCGCACGCGGTCATCCAAAAGCGGTTCATAGAGGAAGCGCGCCCAAAGGTTGAGCACTTCCATCGTCTCGCGCTTCAGATCCCTAAAACCCCAGATGCGATAGGCTTCTGCTGCCTTGTCGAAATCCCCATCGCGCACGGCTTCATAAAGCATGATCACGCCGCCCACGAAGCGCGGCTCAAAAATCCGCACCACGCCGAAATCGAGCAGATTGATCCCAAAGCCAGCATGATCCGGCAGGTCAGAGCGCACCTGATAATTGCCAAGATGCGGGTCGCCATGGATCACCCCATAGCGATAGAAAGGCACATACCAGGCACGAAACAGGGCGCGCGCATAGGCCGCGCGTTCTTCCTCGGGCGGGTCTTCGTCAATGCGCGCCTGAATGGCGCGGCCATCCAGCCAGGACATGGTCAGCAGGCGCTTGGTGCAATAGGCTTCCACCGGCACCGGCACCCGCACGCCCGGCACATCGCGCAGCATGATGCCGTAAAGCCGCTGCTGCGATGCTTCGCGCAGGTAATCCAACTCCTCGCGCAGGCGTTCGGAAAGCTCCAGATAGGCCTCCTCATTCTCAAGCGCGCTATCCATGCGGCGATAAAGGCTCATGGCGATTTTCAATTGCCTGAGATCAGCCTCCACCACGCTCGCCATATCGGGGTATTGCAGCTTGCAGGCCACGCGCTGGCCATCGGGCAGCACGGCGCGATGCACCTGGCCGAGGGACGCCGCTGCCGCCGCCTCACGCTCGAATGATTTGAATTTGCTTTCCCAGGCCGGGCCCAATTCGCTCATCATGCGCCGGCGCACAAAGGGCCAGCCCATGGGTGGCGCATTGGCTTGCAATGTCGCCAACTCCTTGGCGATTTCGGGTGGCAGCGCATCCGGCACGGTAGAGAGGAATTGCGCAATCTTCATCATGGGCCCCTTGAGGGAACCCAATACGGCCTTCAAATCCTCGGCATGTTTTTCGTCGGATTTCAGGCCGAACAACTTATGGCCGGCCACACGCGCTGCCATGCCCGTGACGGCGCCCGAAGTCCGCACCATGCGGCGCACTTCGCCAAATATCGAATGGGCTTCCCGATCTTCAGCCATCCGCGCGCTCAATCTCATCAATGAAGC
This sequence comes from Roseomonas sp., assembly GCA_020249415.1. GTDB lineage: Bacteria > Pseudomonadota > Alphaproteobacteria > Acetobacterales > Acetobacteraceae > Neoroseomonas. The sequence goes on from JADCFR010000169.1 coordinate 5,408, forward strand.
CGGCAATCACATCAAGCCCGCGCATCCAAAACGCCGGGTCAGC